>NZ_JAAGPE010000532.1:0-3369 GCF_017104605.1 Burkholderia sp. Ac-20384
TAGCGCGATCTGCGCGAGCAGCTTGCTGCGCTTGATCGATGCGTCGCTCGCGTCGTACGCGTTGTCGAGCCCGCGCGCGGTGCGCTCGCGCAGCACGGTCGTCACGCGCTGGCTGACCTTCAGCTTCTGCTGCAACAGCTCCTGCTTCGCATACGCCTCGTCGAGCTGGCAGTACACGGTGACGATCGCCACCGCCAGCGTGAGCCGCACCTGCTCGGCCTCGACCCGCGCCGCTTCGCGCAGCGACATCAGGCTCTTCGTCGCGGCGCGGTTCTTCCCCCACAAGTCGAGCTGGTAAGTCAGCCCGACGAACACCGACGACGGCGAGGTGTTCGGATCGCCAAATATCTCGACAGGTACGCGATAGCCGCTGACCGACACGTCGGCGACGTCGTTGCCCGGCTTCGGCATCCGCGCGCGGCTGACCGTCGCGCCGGCCGTGCCCGTCAGCCCCGTCAGCGAATCGAACTGCTGAAGCTGCGCCTGCGCGATCCGCAGCCGCGCCTGCGCGACCTGCAGATCGGGGTTGTTTTGCGAAGCCTCGGCAACCAGTGCGTCGAGCTGCGGATCCTTCAACTGCTTCACCCAGTCGGGCGCGGGCCAGGCGCCGTTCACACCGGGGCCGGCCGTATGCGCGAGCGCATCGTCGGCCGGCGCGTGCAACGACAGCGACGGCAGGAAGCCCGACGGCACGCATCCGCCCAACGCCAGCGACACGGCTGCGGCGGCGATCATCATCGAGCCGCCCTTCAAGCCACGTGGCAGGCTCGCCGCTTTTTCTTCACGCCGCATCGCGCCCCTCATCCCTGCTGAACGCGCTGCGCACGCGCGGCCAGACGCGGCCGCGTGCGTTCGAGCGGGCCGAGCCGGCCGAACAAGCCGTCCGCGACGCCGAACAGGATGCCGGCGAGCTTCGCGCGCTTGTCGCGCTCGACGAGCGCGATCTGCACGACCTGCCACACGGTCAGCAGGTTCGGCACGATTGCGACCGGAAAGCGCAGCCCGTACTGCATCCCGAGCTGCACCGCATTGCGTGCGCTGTAATAGCGCCGTTGCCACGAGTGATTCATCGACGTCATTTCAAAAGGGCCGATCGCGTGACGCTGCTTCGCGCCGATCCGGTGCGGCAGCACCAGCGACGGCACGACATAGAGCGGCACGTTGCGCGACAGCGCGCGGAAACTGTATTCGGTATCGACGTGATCGATGAACAGCGTCTCGTCGAAACGGCCGAGTACGTCGAACGCGTCGCGCGACACGACGCAGCCCGACGAGATCAGGAACGCGCAGCGCTGCAGCGGCGCACCCGGCTCGATCCGCAGGCGGCGCAGCCCGATCCCGTTGGTCGACAGTTCGGGCAGGAAGCTGCGCGCGTTCTCGTCGAAGATGCGCGGGCCGGCCAGGAATGCACGCCTGCCAAGCCCCGCGCAGACATCGCGCATCGCGGGGAAATACGCGGCCGGCACCGACGAATCCTGGTCGAACAGCGCGACGGCATCGATGCGGTCGCGAAACAGCGCCGCGAGCCCCGCGTTGTACGCGCCCGCGATTCCGCCGCGATTGCCGTGATGCAGCAGCACGATGCCTTCGCGTGCGCACAGCTCGCTGGCCCGTGCATCGGGCTGCGGCGTGTTGTCGACGACGAGCAGCGCGTCGCACGCGTGCCGCCATGCGCCGAGCGCGTCGAGCTGCGCATCGCTCGGGTGATACAGGATCACGAGTGCGCCGAGTGTCGTCATGTTCCTCTCCTCAATGCCCGAACGACGCCGCCGCGCCGCGTTTCGGTCGCGTCAGCCACATCAATGCCGCGAGTGCGAGGCACGTCATGCTCGCCATCCAGAACATGTCGTTGGTCGCCATCATGTAGGCCTGCTGCATCACGACCTGGTGCAGCGTCGTCAGCTCGCGCACACCATCCACACCCATCGCGTTCAGCGTGTGCACGAAGCGCTGCGTGTTCGCCGATGCATGCGTGACGGATTGCGACACGACGTCGTAGTGATAGGTCGCGCGGTTGTCCCACAGCGTCACGCTCATCGCGGTGCCGAACGCGGCGGACAGCGTGCGCAGGAAGTTCGACAGGCTCGACGCGGCCGCGAGCCGGTCGTCCGGAATGCGCGACAGCGTCGCGGCGGTCAGCGGAATGAAGAAGCACGGCAACCCGATCCCCTGGATCAGCCCCGGCGCCGCGATCTGCGCGAACGTCATCTTCAGCGTGAAATGCGCATCCCACGCGAGCACGGCCGCGAACACGAGGAAGCCGAAGGTCGCGAGCACGCGCGCGTCGAAGCGATGCGCATGGAGCCCGACGAGGATCGAGAACACCAGCGCGAGCACGCCGAGCGATGCGGTCGCGAGCCCCGCGTGGAACGCGTTGTAGCCCATCACGGCCTGCATCCACAGCGGGAACACGACGCCGACCACCGAGAAGCTCATCATCCCGAGCGAGATGATCAGCACGCAGAACGAGAACGTGCGATCGCGGAACAGGCTGAGATCGACGACGGGATGCGCCTCGCCCGCTTCCCAGATCAGCAGCGACACGATCGATAACCCTGCGACCACCGCGAGCGTGACGATCAGCGGCGAGCCGAACCAGCCGCGATCGTGGCCGAGATCGAGCATCGCCTGCAGCGAGCCGACGCCGATCACGAGCAGCACGATGCCCGGCACGTCGATCGGGCCGGCCTCGCCGCGCTGCGCGTCGGGGCGCAGCATCGCGGTGCAGACCGCGAACGAGAACAGCCCGATCGGCAAATTGATCAGGAAGATCCACGGCCACGAGAAGTTGTCGACGATCCAGCCGCCGACCACCGGCCCGAAGATCGGCGCGAGCAGCACCGTCATCGCCCACAGCGCGAGCGCGATCGTGCGCTTGTCCGGCGGGAACGTGCGCAGCAGGATCGTCTGCGACAGCGGCACCATCGGCCCTGAAAACAGCCCCTGCAGCGCGCGGCAGATCACGAGCACATGCAGGTCGCGCGCGAGCCCGCACAGCAGCGACGTCAGCGTGAACAGCAACACCGCGCCAACGAACAGCCGCAACTCGCCGACGCGGCGCGCGAGCCAGCCCGTCAGCGGCACCGCGATCGCGGCCGCGACCGAATACGAGCTGATCACCCACGTGCCCTGGCTGTTCGATACGCCGAGACTGCCGGAGATCGCCGGCACCGCGACGTTCGTCACGGTCGAGTCGAGCACCTCGATGAAGGTCGCGAGCGACAGCGCGAACGTCAGCAGCGCGAGCCGGATGCCGCGCACCGGCTGCGCGGCCGGCGCGGGGGCCGGCACGTCGAATGCGGACGGCGCGACGGGCCCGTCGTGAAGCGGCGAAGCGGTGCTCATGCGCCGGCCACCGCAGCTTCGGCC
>NZ_JAAGPE010000533.1:0-3395 GCF_017104605.1 Burkholderia sp. Ac-20384
CGCAAGCCCGCCGCGAAGCGCGCGAAGTCGACCGGTGCAGCCGGTTCGGCCGCGGCGCGCGCGGCCGCCGCGTCGTCGCCCGAAACCCGTCCGCCGAAGCGCTCGACGTGACGCGGCGCAGGTAGCAGGTCGATCATGCGGCTCGCGCTCGTTCTGATGGGAGGTGGCGCACGTGCCGCCTATCAGGTCGGCGTGCTGAAGGCGCTGGCCGAGATCGCGCGCGAGGCCGATCCGCAGCGGCACACGCTGCCGTTCGCGGTCGTGTGCGGCTCGTCGGCCGGCGCGATCAACGCGACGTCGATCGCGAGCCACGCGGACGACTTTTCCCACGGCGTGCGGCGCCTGCTCGAATTCTGGGAGCCGTTGCGCGCCGATTACGTGTATCGCACCGACTGGCTCGGCATCGCGGCCGCCGGCGCACGCTGGCTCGCGGCGATGACCTTCGGCTGGGCGGCCCGCCGTTCGCCGCGCGGGTTGCTCGACAACGCGCCGCTCGCGCACCTGCTGCAGCGCGAGCTGAGTTTCCACCGGATCGAACAGATGCTCGAGGCGCGCCTGCTGCACGCGCTTTCGGTGACGGCGCTCAGCTATTCGAGCGGGCGGCACCTCACGTTCTACCAGGCGGCCCAGCCGATCCAGGCATGGCGGCGCGCGCAGCGCACCGCGCGGCTCGTCGACCTGTCGGCGTCGCACCTGCTCGCGTCGTCGGCGATTCCGTTCGTGTTCCCGGCCGTGCCGCTCGTGCTCGACGGGCAGATCGAATACTTCGGCGACGGGTCGATCCGGCAGATCGCGCCGCTGTCGCCGGCGATCCACTTCGGCGCGGACCGGATCGTCGTGATCGGCGCGGCCGACCCGCGGCCCGAGATTCCGGCCGCGAACGGCACCGGGCTGGTACGCGGCTACCCGACGCTCGCGCAGATCGGCCAGCAGGTGCTCGCGAGCGTGTTCCTCGACTCGATCGGCTCGGACATCGAGCGCATCGAGCACATCAACCGGATGATCGAGCACCTGCCGCACCAGGTCGAGGTGGACAGCGGCTGGCGGCACGTCGACGTGCTCGCGATCGCGCCGTCCGAGCGCATCGAGCTGATCGCCGCGAAGCACCTGAAGCAGATGCCGGCCACGATGCGCGGGCTGCTCGGCGCGATCGGCGGCAGCCAGCCGGCCGGCGCGTCGTTCGCGAGCTACCTGCTGTTCGAGGAAGCGTTCACGCGCGAACTGATCGAGCTCGGCTACCGCGACGGGCGCGCGCAGCGCGACACGCTGGCCGCCTGGATTGCGCTGGCGGACGGCGGCAGCGCGCCGGCTGCCGGCATGCCGCCGGAAGACGGCCTCTCGACCGGCGAAATACGGGTCTGATGCGTACAGGGAATGTAAGGTTGCGTTTTCGCGACGGTCGGCCGCGACCGATCGCCGCACCGCGATTGGCGGCGCACGACCGGCCGGGCGTCTCGGAACCGTCATGCACGCGTGATATCATGGCCGCCGCCGTATACACCATATCGAGCAGCCCGCCGATCCGGCATCCGCACGGGACCTTTCGGGGAACCCGCCTGGGGCAGGGGACGGGCGCGCCAACGAGCCGGCCAGCGCCGGCCCCCACTCAGGCAAGCGTGCAGCCGGTTCCGTTCGCGGAGCGTGGCTGCGGCATGCTGCAACAGCGGCGGCGCGGCCGCCCGGCTGCCGGACGAGGAATCACCGTCCGGCGGGCCGGTTTCCCGCGTAAAATTAGAGTCTTGGCTGCAAAAAGCGCGCTCGGGCGTGCTTGCGCGGCAACAGTCACGTTTAGAGAAGTCGCATTGCGCAGAACAGGGGTGGGACCATCATGAACACGATGCTTTATCCGGAACTTTACCGATCGCTCGAAGCCGTCCGCTGGGACATGGAGAAGGACATTCCGTGGGACAAGTTCGACGCTTCGCTGCTCACCGACGAGCAGGCGAAGACGATCAAGATGAACGCGATCACCGAATGGTCGGCGCTGCCCGCGACGGAAATGTTCCTGCGCGACAACCAGCACGACAGCGACTTTTCCGCGTTCATGAGCGTGTGGTTCTTTGAAGAGCAGAAGCATTCGCTCGTGCTGATGGAATACCTGCGCCGCTTCAAGCCGGAAATGGTGCCGACCGAAGAGGAACTGCACGCGGTGCGCTTCCAGTTCGACCCGGCGCCGCCGCTCGAGACGCTGATGCTGCACTTCTGCGGCGAGATCCGCCTGAACCACTGGTACCGTTGCGCGGCCGACTGGCACACCGAGCCGGTCATCAAGCAGATCTACGAAACGATCTCGCGCGATGAAGCACGCCACGGCGGCGCATACCTGCGCTACATGAAGAAGGCGCTGAACAACTGCGGCGACGTCGCACGTGCCGCGTTCGCGAAGATCGGCGTGCTGATGGCGTCGGCGCGCCGCACCGAGAAGCCGCTGCACCCGACCAACCTGCACGTGAACCAGGCGCTGTTCCCGCGCGACACCGTGCAGTCGCGCCTGCCCGATCCGGAATGGCTCGAGCGCTGGCTCGACGAGCAGATCCGTTTCGACGGCGAGTGGGAAAAGAAGGTTGTCGAGCGGATCCTGCACAACCTGTCGATCCTGTTCGAGCGCACGTTCGCGACCGCGCAGGAGCTGAACCGCTACCGCAAGGAAGTCACCGGCCGCCTGCAGGCCGAAAGCGGCCCGTCGTCGGCCGCGCAGCCGGCCTGAGGCCGGTTGGTGCCGCAGCCGGCGTGAATCGCGCCGGCCGCGTCGCGCGATGTCGTACCCGTTGCATGAAGCCCGCCCGGTCAGTCCGGCGGGCTTTTTATCTGGCGCCGCCGCCGCGCGCGCCGTTGCCCATTCCGTCCGACTTCCATCATGTCCGCCACCTTCGAACGCAAGCTGATCACCCGTGATGCCCTCGTCGCCCTGCGCGCGTCGCTGCCGTCACCCGTCGTGTTCACCAACGGCGTATTCGACATCCTGCATCGCGGCCACGTCACGTATCTCGCCGACGCGAAAGCGCTCGGCGCATGCCTGATCGTCGGGGTGAACAGCGACGCGTCGGTACGCATGCTCGGCAAGGGCGACGACCGGCCGATCAATCGCCAGGAAGATCGCGCGGCGCTGCTCGCGGCGCTGGAAAGCGTCGACTGGGTCGTGACGTTCGAGGAAAAGACGCCCGTGTCGCTGATCGAGGCCGTCCGGCCGGACATTCTCGTGAAGGGCGGCGACTACGACATGGATGCGTTGCCGGAGTCGGCATTGGTGCGTGGCTGGGGTGGCCGCGCGCTGGCGATTCCGTTCGAGCACGATCGCTCGACCACCGCGTTGCTGAAGAAGGTGCGCGCGCAGCAGCCCTGAGCGCCGCCTGGCGCCGTCAGGGCGCGGACGCCGCGAGCGGCTCGGCCGTGAC
>NZ_JAAGPE010000534.1:0-3520 GCF_017104605.1 Burkholderia sp. Ac-20384
CTGCCGGACGCGCGAGCGACGCAGCGGCGCGACGATAGGCACGGCGCGTGGCGTCGTGCGAAGCACCGGCGCCATGCGCGCCGTGACGCCGTTGCGTGCCGCATCGCATGGCCGGCCGTCGCGGCGAGCGACGCGACCTCAGGCGGGAGCCAATCATGAAGGGCACCCGGAAGCACCGTCGCCACGTGCCGCTGACCCGCGAGTGGCTGCTGCCGCTACCGCCCGTGCAAGCACGCGACATCTCGCTGAAATGCCACATGGCGCTCGTCGCGCTGCGTGGCGGGCATGGCAACGAGGCGCTGCTGATGCGCTTGCGCACGAGCGTCTACCTGGTGTTCCTGGCGCTCGATGATGCCGTGAGCGCGGACGCGGACATCGACGTGTGTGTCGACGCGGAGCGTGCGCTCGATGCGGGCGTGGCGCGTGCCGCGCAAAGCGGCACATGGACGCTGCGCGACGACGAGTGCGCGGTACTCGAGCATGTGCTCGCGGCGAACGACACGTGCGTCACGACGCTCACGCGGCGTCGGCTGGCCGAGCTGTGGGAGCACGTCTGTACGTTCGCGTCGAGCGGCCAGCCGGCACTCGTCGCGAGCGCGGCGGAGAGGATGCGCATGCATGCGGCCGAATCGCTGGCCGCGTAGCGTCGCACCGGTTTTGCAGGGAGGATGGAGGAGACAGGGCCGGCCGCACCGGCGCAGCGATACAGTCGCGTCGTTTCGGCGAATGCGTGGCTGTCGCGGCAATCGATACGGTGACGGCGGAACGCGACGCAAAATCGCGGCCCAAAACAAAAGCGCCACGGAGCGGACTCCGTGGCGCTTCATTTTTTCCCGCCGGCGCGGAGGCATGGCCTCCGCGTGGCGAAACGCACTCAGGCTGCTGCTGCCGGCTTCGCCGCCTTCTGCAGTTTGCCCTTGCCGGCGCGCTGGATTTCTTCGAGCTTGATCTCGACGTGGCGCGAGAACACGTACTCGGCCGGGCGCTGCTTGTCGATCGGAATGTCCGGAGCGAACGGGCCGTCGGTCTTGATGCCCTTGCGGCTCACGGCGAACGCCTTCAGCGGATGCGCCATCGTGTCCATCACGGCGGTCGCTTCGAAGCCGCAGTGGACCATGCAGTCCGCGCACTTCTCGTAGTTGCCGACGCCGTAGTTGTCCCAGTTCGTGTCTTCCATCAGTTCCTTGAAGGTCTTCACGTAACCTTCGCCGACCAGGTAGCACGGCTTTTGCCAGCCGAACACCGTACGCGCCGGGTTGCCCCACGGCGTGCACTTGTACGTCTGGTTGCCGGCCAGGAAGTCGAGGAACAGCGACGACTGGCTGAACGACCAGCGCTTGCCGCCTTCACCGCGCTTCAGGATTTCGCGGAACAGGTTCTTCGTCTTGTCGCGGTTCAGGAAGTGCTGCTGATCCGGCGCGCGCTCGTATGCGTAGCCCGGCGACACGGTGATGCCGTCGACGCCGATCGGCTTCAGCGTATCGAAGAACTTCGCGACGCGTTCCGGTACCGCATCGTTGAACAGCGTGCAGTTGATGTTCACGCGGAAGCCGCGGCGCTTCGCTTCCTTGATCGCCGCGACGGCCTTGTCGTACACGCCTTCCTGCGACACCGAGTGGTCGTGCGCCTGCTGGTCGCCGTCGAGGTGGACCGACCAGACGAAGTACGGGCTCGGCTGGTAGTCGTCCATCTTCTTTTCCATCAGCAGCGCGTTCGTGCAGAGGTAGACGAACTTCTTGCGCTTCATGATGCCGCGGACGATTTCCGGCATTTCCTTGTGCAGCAGCGGCTCGCCGCCTGCGATCGACACGATCGGTGCGCCGCACTCGTCGACCGCTTCCAGGCATTCCTGGACGGACAGACGCTGGTTCAGGATGGGGTCCGGGTAATCGATCTTGCCGCAGCCGTTGCACGCGAGGTTGCAGCGGAACAACGGCTCGAGCATCAGCGCGAGCGGATAGCGTTTGTTGCCGGACAGGTGTTGGCGCGTGATGTACGCGCCGACGCGGACTTGCTGGAGCAGCGGAATAGACAAGAGATGTCCTCCTTAAACTTCGCGGGCGACAGCTTGCGTGAGCTTCGCCGGCAGCTTGAATTCGACTTTTTCCTCACGGCCCGCCATCGTCGTGACGTCGACGGGACCCAGTGCGCGCAACGCGCCGATTACATCTTCGACCATTTCCTCGGGCGCGGACGCCCCGGCGGTCAGGCCCACGGTCTTCGCATTCGCGAACCATTCGGCCTTTACTTCTGAACCGTCGGCGACGAGGTAGCTCGGCACACCACTTTCGGTGCCGATCTCGCGCAGGCGGTTCGAGTTCGAGCTGTTCGTCGCACCGACGACGAGCAGCACGTCAACCTGTTCGCTCAGCTCGCGCACGGCGGCCTGGCGATTTTGCGTCGCGTAGCAGATGTCGCGCGTGTCCGGGCCGACGAGGTCGGTGAACCGGCGCTGCAGCGCTTCGATGATGCCGCGCGTATCGTCGACCGACAGCGTGGTCTGCGTAATGTACGCGACCGGCGTATCGACAGGCACCGTCAGCGTATCGACTTCTGCTTCGCTCTGCACGAGGATCACCTCGGCCGGAATCTGGCCGATCGTACCCTCGACTTCCGGGTGGCCCGCGTGGCCGATCAGGATCAGCCGGCGGCCCGCCGCGACATACTGGCGGCCCTGCACGTGCACTTTCGTGACGAGCGGGCAGGTGGCGTCGAGCACGTCGAGCCCGCGCGTTTCCGCGTCGCGCTCGACCGTTTGGGCGACACCGTGCGCGCTGAAGATCGCGACAGCGCCGTGGGGCACCTCGTCGAGTTCCTCAACGAATCGCGCCCCTTTATTACGCAGATTTTCGACGACATGCCGGTTATGCACGATCTCATGACGCACATAGACCGGCGCACCGTGCTGTTGCAGCGCGCGATCGACGATCTCGATCGCACGGACAACCCCCGCACAAAAGCCGCGGGGCTGGGCAAGGATGACTCGCATAGGTGAGCGAACTCCGACGACAGACGCCGGGGTTCGAGGAGCTGGCACTCGCTCGCTCGCCCCGGCTTGATGTTATGAAGGCAGGAACGAACCGGCCGGCCAGGCCCCGGAACCCCGAATTAATCGCGCATTTTAACCCTATCGGGAAGTCCTTGCTCTGGTGCTGTGTCCGGCGTGTTGCATTTGCGGGAGAGCCGCGTCGGCGCTGGCGCGCGCGGAACCCAGTAAACTATGCGGTTTCGCGGGCAGCCGCTCCGGCTGCCCGGCGTCGCGCTCATTTCAAGGCCATTCGATGACCGTCGATTCTTACGCGTTTTGCCCGGCCGCCCGTGCGGTTTCGGGTGTTTTGTTCCTGACCCCTATTGATTTTGCCGATGCCGGCGCCCGACAGGAGGCGCGCCGATGATGCTGGTTCTCGCTTTCCTGGCGTCCGGCCTGTCGCTGATGATCTGGATCGTGCTGCTCGTCGCGCGTGGCGGCTTCTGGCGCGCGGTGCCCGCGCGGCCGCTGCCGCCCGAGGCGCGCGGCGCC
>NZ_JAAGPE010000535.1:0-3505 GCF_017104605.1 Burkholderia sp. Ac-20384
TGTGGTTCCTGGCCGATGTAATCGGGCTGTTCTCAACTAAAGTGAGCCCGTTCTCACGGAATGTGGTCCCGGGTGCGCCGATATTCTCAGCGAATGTGGTCCCGAAACGGCCGATGTAATCGGTTCCTGTGCCGGATGTAATCAGGCCGCTACAGGTAGCAACTGGCTCGCCCGCAAAGCGATTGGTCAGGGACATCAGGTCCGTATCGTGCCGGCTCAGTTCGTCAAACCGTTTGTTAAGTCGAACAAGACCGATATCGTCGACGCAGAGGCTATTGCCGAGGCGATTTCTCGTCCCACCATGCGCTTCACACAGCCGAAGACGGAAGCACAACTCGATCTGCAGGCACTACATCGAGTTCGGCAAAGACTGGTTTCCAGCAAGACAGCCATCGTCAATCAGGCTCGTGCATTTTTGCTTGAGTACGGCATGACTATCGGAGTTGGCCCCGCATACTTTGTTCGCGATATGCCAAGCATCCTCGCCGACGACGGCAACGGTCTAACGCCTGCGATGCGTGAGCTGTTGCAGGAGCAGTGGCAGGAATACCGCTCCATTGAGGCACGCCTTTTGCAATTACGCCGCCAGATCGAAGCAATCGCAGGGGCCGACGATGTCGCCACACGACTGATCTCGGTACCGGGTATCGCGCATCTGACCGCAACCGCGATTACTGCCTTCGCAGGTACCGGTACCCAGTTTAAATCCGGCCGCCATTTCGCTGCCTGGCTAGGCCTTGTTCCCGGCGAATTCTCCACCGGAGGCAAGCAGCACCTGCTCGGCATCACCAAGCGCGGCAATCCATATCTCCGCAAGCTGTTGATCCACGGCGCCCGAGCGTGCGTCCTGCATCTCGATCGGACCAAGGATCATCTCGGGCTCTGGATTTCGCAGATGGAGGCGAAGGGCATACACCGCAACAAAGTCATCGTCGCACTGGCCAACAAGCTCGCGCGTATAGCGTGGACCATCCTCACGCGACGAGGAACGTTTTATCTTCGGCAGCCGCAAGCACAGTAGGCTGCCGATCACCCGTCAAGGTTTGCAGACGTGCAATTGATGACGAAACAGCGCACCGGCGTTCGGTAAACCCGGGACAAAAAAACGGCTTTCGAGGTCAGTCCACTTATTGGGAACTGAGCGCGCATACCCCATCATGGCCTTGCCGCCAAAAGCGGCTGACTCGCGAGAGGCCGGATACATTTACGCAAACTGTCTCGTCGGAGAACGCCCGCTTGCAAAGCCGGGGCGGACCATACATTTTTTGCGTTGATCTCCTTCATGACGTCCAGTTCGAGATCACGCTCGGCCAGCATCTTCTTGAGCCGTGCGTTCTCCTGCTCGAGTTGCTTCAGCCGTTTTACGTCGGACGCTTCCAGTCCACCGAAATGCTGCCGCCAGTTGTAGATCGTCTGTTCGCTGATTCCGTGCTTCTTCGCCACCTCCGCGACCGGAATCTTGTCCGCCTCGCGCAGGATCGTGACCATCTGCTCTTCCGTGAACCGGCTCTTCTTCAGGACTTCCTTCTCTCCGTTGGAAGCCATTCTCTCAAGTTTCAGCCGGTCCGAAAATTCCAGGGCAGGTCAAGGTCCTGCCGCTACAAAAGCCATCGAATCTGGCGCGACGTGAAATTGTCCAGTTCGTTCTTGAAATTAGCGGAGGGCTAACGGGCGCCATATCGACGATCCTCAACGATGCAACTGAGCTGGCGATCCGGAGCGGCGATGAGTTCATCGATATCCCACACCTCGAGCGTGTTGCCCGAGCAAATGCCTGATATCGACAGGCCTTGGCCGATTGCACCTCGACCCTTCTTCGAGGGGCGGCTTCGGAGAACGGAAAACAAAGCACGTGAAGCTTGCTGGCGCTTGGCTAACGAGCTCCATCCGGTTACGAATGTCGCAATGTCTGGCGCATCCGACGGGCTCTCTTCACCTCGTCGCTCTGATAAATAGACGTCGTTGCAAGCGGAGGCGCACTGTAGTGGCGTAGGTTGCCGCGTACGGTGACGAGTTCACTGCTGCGCGGCAGTGTGCCGCTTGGGGAGGCGCGAGTTCTGCTTGGACTCGCGCCGCAAGGGGGCACTGGATGGTCGGCTTAGATGTTTAAGACGCACCGTTTCAGAAAAACACTGGCACCCAATGCAAACTGGTAGTGCTTTTCGCTTTTTGCGCACCACGTTCGCAGAGCAGCGAGCAAGGAGAAAAAAGATGTGGAACTGTGAATACCCCGTCTATCAATTTTGGATATTAAATGAAGGCGAATTTCCCCCTCAGCCCAAAAGCAGTCGATAAAGTGACTGAAATGGCAGAAACAGCGGGCCAGTCGACAACGACGGCGCCAAAAGCCAAAAGAAATCTCTCTGAAAATTGGAATGGCCCTCCTTCCTTTGCTCAATCACGTGGAATGACGTCAAAGCCATCACATGCTCCCCTGCGGCTACGCGGCGGTGCGGGTATCAATTCGCACGAAAATATCTACGCCCGAATACAAGAAGGCAAATGCAAGGATTATGTCGTACCTCAAACGACCTTCGACGGCACATCCAGTCATCTTGAAGCGGCGATCGACATTGTCAAGAATGCACTCGGCCCAATTTTTCCGCCCGATTTTAATAGAGTTCACATCGTTGAAGCTGACCCAGGCGACGATATTAAAGGGTCGACTTTGGTTGCGGAGGATGGGCAGAGCGCGAGAATCAAGATAAAAACGGACGCTAGCCTCGATAAGCAAACGCAACAAGGCCTGTACGCGCACACACTAGCTCACGAACTGTTCCTTCATGCCCAGTCCGGAATGGATGACAAGGCGCTTGGTGCGCCCGAAAGAAGCGAGTCCGATGACCATCGTCATACCTATTCGCCACCTAGTTCGGACAACCGCTACCTCCAAGCGATGCGGCGGGTACACGACGGACTTGGGAGCGCTGAAGCCAAGCGAAGCTTTGCTTTTGCAATGCAACAGGACATGCTAGACCAGCTTGAACAAGACGAAGACATTGGACAAACCGAATTTGACCAGATCAATTTGTGGACTTCCAGCAGGAGAGACAGCATGGATGACGCAATCGATAACCGAGATAAGCACAAGTGGTAAATCGATCTAACCAACGCTATCGTAAGCCCGTTAAACAACTCTGAATGCGAGTGGCCCGTTTTGTGGCTAGCGTATGGCGCGGCGAGGCCTGATTCGTACTCGGGCCTATTTTTAGCCGAACCGAGCTATGGTCCGGGCGCCTCCGGCATTGATCGCAACGCGCGGAACTTTCCCGGCTGCAGTTTCTGGCTGTGTCGCCACACGTAATCGCCGGTCAGGTTGATATTGACCCTGTCTCGATTCCACGTACAGCAAGAAGTTTGATAACTTTTTGACTGTATGTGACCTGCCCCCGGTTTTAGTCCGGACTGCAGTTAGAGTCCAAGGTTAAAAACTGCTGCTTTGCATCGTGCGCCAAGGCGAACTGCACCGGCGTCAGATAGCCGAGTGAGCTATGAGGCCGCTCGG
>NZ_JAAGPE010000536.1:0-3240 GCF_017104605.1 Burkholderia sp. Ac-20384
CCGCGACGACGGCCGGCGCCAATGTCGCGGCGGAGGCGACTGCGCCGCCGCCGGCGGTGGCGGCGCAATGACGGATTGACGATTCGGGCCGGCCGCCCGGCGGCCGGCATTTGACGGGAACACGCATGGTGCGCATGGTTCGTTGGATCGCTTGCTGGTGCCTGGCCTGCATCGTTGCGTCCGGGAGCGCGTTCGCGCAGGGCGCACGCGCGCCGGACGCGGGTGCGGCGCTGTCGATCGCGACCGGCAAGGGGGAACTGCTGTCGCTGCCCGAGCCCGCGACCGCGATGTTCGTCGCCGATCCGGCCATCGCGGACATCCAGGTGCCGTCGCCGCGCACCGTGTTCGTGTTCGGCAAGAAGGCGGGCACGACCACGCTGATTGCGCTCGGCGCGAACCATCGCCCGATCCTGCGCAAGACGGTGATCGTGCAGGTCGACACGGCGTCGCTGCAGGGCGTGCTCGACAACCGCTTTCCGCAGCTGAAGCTGTCGGTGTCCGGTGCGCCGGGCTCGCTGATGGTGTCGGGCAAGGTGCCGAGCGCGGCCGACGCAGACGCGGTGATGCAGTCGCTCACGCCGTACCTGCACGACAAGGAAAAGATCGTGAACCGGCTCACGCTGTCGCGCCCGATCCAGGTGAACCTGCGCGTGCGGGTGACCGAGGTGAGCCGCAACATCACGCAGCAGCTCGGCATCAACTGGAGTTCGCTGGGCGGCGCCGGCAATTTCGTCGGCGGGCTGTTCAACGGACGCACGCTGTTCGATCCGACGAACGGCCTGTTCAACCTGTCGCCGACGGGCGCCTTCTCGGTGCTCGGCGGATTTCGCGCGGGGCGCTGGTCGATCGACGTCGTGCTCGACGCACTCGATCAGGAAGGGCTGATCACGATGCTCGCCGAACCGAACCTCACCGCGATGTCCGGAGAGACCGCGAGCTTCCTCGCGGGTGGCGAGATTCCGATTCCCGTCGCGCAGGCCGGTTCGTCGACCGGCGCGATCACGGTCGAGTTCAAGCCGTTCGGCGTGTCGCTCGACTTCACGCCGACCGTGCTCGCCGACAACCGCATCAGCCTGAAGGTGCGGCCGGAAGTGAGCGAGGTCGATACGAACAACAGCGTGACGACCGGCGGCGTGAAGGTGCCGGGGCTCACGGTGCGGCGCGTCGACACGACGGTCGAGCTGTCGAGCGGGCAGAGCTTCGCGATCGGCGGGCTGCTGCAGAGCCAGACGGCCGACACCGTGTCGCAGATTCCGGGGCTCGGCCGGCTGCCGATCATCGGCCGGCTGTTTTCGTCGAAGAACTTCCAGGACAACAAGACCGAGGTGGTCGTGATCGTCACGCCGTACATCGTGCAGCCGACCGGGCCCGGCCAGCTCGAGCAGGCGATCGATACCGTCGCGCGGCCGAGCAGCGACCTCGAGTTCGCGGTGCAGCGCAACCTGGGGCTCGACCTGCTGTCGGGCGATACGCCGCGCCTCGTCGGCGCCGCGGGCTTCGTGTACTGAACCGGAGGAGCGCGCATGCGAATTCGATCGACCGTTGCCGCACTGCTGCCGCTGGTGTTGGCGGGCTGCCTGTCGGCGCCGCCGCCGGTCAACCTGCCCGATGCGCGTTCGATCGGCTTCGACGGCGCGCACGCGTTGGCGCCCGATTGCGCGAAGCTGATGCAGCCGTCGCATCTCGTCGATGCGGGGTTCGCGCGGCCCGGCGTGCCGTTCGGCTGCGCGACCTACTCGAACCTAGCGGCGATGCTCGCACGGCCGGAGGATCTCGTCGCACCCGTGCCATACGGTGGCGCGGACGCGCAGACCGCGGCCGACGCGGTGCGCCGCTACGTCGAGGATCGCGTGAAGCAGCCGACGCCAGGCAAGACGCAGACGACCGGCTCGCCCAGCCATTGACCGACCCGGATGCCATCACGATGCCGCCCATGAACCTCCTCGACCGTCAGAACACCCGGCGCGCCGCGTCCGCGGGTGCGGCCGATCTCGTTGCGGTCGTCTCCGATTCGGGCAGCGAGGACGTGATACGCCGCGTCACGCAAGAGCTGTCGATCACGCGCACCCACGTGCAGCCGGGCACCTGCGACGATGCGATCCGGCTGCTGCAGCAGTACGAGCGCTCGCCGCGCCAGCTCGTCATCGACGTGTCGGATTCGGTGCTGCCGGTGTCGGACCTGATGCGGCTCGCCGACGTATGCGATCCGTCGGTCCGCGTCATCGCGATCGGCACGCAGAACGATGTCGGGCTGTTTCGCAACCTGCTCGGCATCGGCGTGCAGGACTACATCGTCAAGCCGCTGACCGTCGAGTTGATGCGGCGTGCGCTGACCGCGACGGAATCGGTCGTGCAGGCGCGCACCGGCAAGGTCGTCAGTTTCGTCGGCGCGCGCGGCGGCGTCGGCGCGACCACGATCACGGTGAGCCTCGCGCGCTTCCTGGCGAGCGAGAAGCGCCGCCGCGTGGCCTACGTCGACCTGAACCTGCATGGCGGCGGCGCGAACTCGATGTTCGGGCTGTCCAGCAACAACGGGCTGATCGAATTGCTGAACATGGGCCAGCGTCCCGACGACGCGTTGTTCGAGCGCATGTTCGTCACGAAGGGCGACCGGTTGCACGTGCTGTCCGCCGAGTTGGCCTACGGTGCCGATGCACCGTTGAGCGACCAGGCCGTCGCGCGCCTGGTCGACATGCTGAAGGACTGCTTCCACTACGTGCTGTTCGACGTCGGCATCGGGGCCGGCAAGCTGCTCGAGGACGCGCTCGTGGCGTCCGATCTCGTCCACGTCGTGGTCGACCGCTCGGTGCACGCCGCGTACGAAGCCGCGCGGCTCGTGCGCTTCGTGCGGGAGTTGCCCGGCGAGCGGCTGCTGTCGATGGTGCTGAACAATCCGCTCGCACCGGTCGCGGGCCGCGTCGAGCCGGTCGATTTCGAGGAGGCGTTCGGCGGCGCGAAGCTGCACGAGCTGCCGCACGAGCCGCAGACGCTCGCGGTTGCCGAGAACCTCGGCGAGCCGATCGAAGGCGCGAAGCGGAACGGCTTCCTGGACCAGATCCGGCAGCTCGCGAACGGCATCACCGGCGAGCCGATGGTCGTCGCCGAGCCGTGGTATGCGCGGCTCGTCAAATGGAGGAAGGGAGCGTGACGTTCGGCACCCGCAACCGGCCGCCGGCGGACCCCGCGCCGGCCGAGACACAGGCCGCGACTCCAGCCGTGGCGCCCGCGGCGACGCCCGCC
>NZ_JAAGPE010000537.1:0-3439 GCF_017104605.1 Burkholderia sp. Ac-20384
ACCGAGCGGCCTCATAGCTCACTCGGCTATCTGACGCCGGTGCAGTTCGCCTTGGCGCACGATGCAAAGCAGCAGTTTTTAACCTTGGACTCTAACTGCAGTCCGGACTAAAACCGGGGGCAGGTCATTACGAGTCGGTCGCGCGGGATCAAAGCGCGCTGGAGATGCGCATCAAGGAGATCACGGAAGTGCGAGTGCATTACGGTGCACCTCGGGTGTACGTGATGCTTCGCCGGGAAGGCTGGCGAGACAACCATAAACGCGTCGAGCGCGTGTATCGGGAACTGGGGCTTTCATTGCGCCACAAACGACCTCGACGGAACAAGTCGGCTCGGCGCCGATAGCCAAAGCAGTCAGTGAGCGCAATCAACGAAATCTGGAGTATGGACTTCGTCGCTGATGCGCTGTTTGATGGTCGGCGCTTGCGCACGCTCACAATCGTGGACAACTACACGCGAGAATGCCTGGCGATTGAAGTCGACGGCTCGTTGCGGGGCGAGCACGTTGTCGCTGCGCTGACCTGGCTTGCGCAGCATCGTCCGCTTCCCCGCTATATCAAGGCAGACAATGGCAGCGAATTCATTTCGGAGGCGCTCGACAAATGGGCGTACGAGAATGGCGTGGAGATTGACTTCTCTCGTCCTGGCAAGCCGACCGACAATGCGAAGAACGAATCCTTCAACGGACGGTTCCGGGAGGAATGCCTCAATGCACATTGGTTCTTGTCGCTGGAGGACGCCAGACGCAAAATCGAGGTCTGGCGCGAGTACTATAACGAGGCGCGCCCTCACTCTGCGCTGCAGTGGATGACACCGGCGGAATTCGCCCGCCAGTGCTCCGATCGGGCCGATTCGGCCCGCCCCGAAGAGCCGGAATTTTCCAACTAAGACTGGGACGGAAATTGGGCCAGTCTCAAAAAAATCCTGCTCCAAAAGCTACTTGCTTGAAAAAAAGAATGCGAATCTATCTAGAGGATTGTTAAATCCCCTTGGGTCGACCCAGAAATCCTCGTCATATTTTATCTTCAAAAAACTAGCGGAAAATGGATCGCGCATGGTGAGTAAATGTCCGTGCCCCCCTCTTCAATGGTATCGAGAATGCGAGTATGTCCATTCAAGTTTAGAATACAAGGACCGTACTTTGCGATAGAATATTTCAGTTCATTAAAAAAGACCGTGTTTGATCCTCTCCCTCCGCTGACAACGTGCGGAGCGCGTCCTGAGCGGACTTGCAACGACTGATACAGGTCGGATACCTCCCTTCGGCGCCCTACTTCTTTGTAATTGCGCATTTGTTCGATCATTTGATTGGCAGGTTTACCTTCGCCAAGCAGCATTTCCTCACATGCATAACTACAGTCCCGGAGTTCAGCTTGTGGAACCATCCATTTACCTCCGGGTAGTGGGTAAATCGCATGAGTGTCGCTGATAGACTGGACGGTTTGTCCATTAACCTTGAACTTAGCGGTCGCAGCTTTTGGGTTGACTTTATATTCGGCGAAAACTTGGGATATTGAATCCCGATGCGCGTCATAGATGATACCGGCTTGACTCTTGAGCTGTCGACCGATGCATTCAAAAAAACCGTCTTCGCGACGAATCGTTTCGTGGCCAGTCCCATGATCAACAGGAAAACGACGCACTTTTCCGTCTGGACCCGAGACGAAAACATCTTTCGTACCGTGTGCGCGGAACATCGGGTGTTTTTCGAGAAATTTCTGCGAGTACGGCAATAACGAGATCGTTGCCTTTTTATATGGCCTAACATCGTGCTCGACTGCATTGCGATCGTGAACACCGCCGACACTGGCGGCGGGGAAGGACAGATCCAAGTCAGTTGGTGAGCTGACATTGCGGCTGGAGGACGGAATGGCGAAGTCCGGCGGCTGGGCTGATGATCCAGATGGTTCGCCGTAGTGAAAAAAGGGCGCGACGCTCGTGGCCTCGGGCATGTAGGGATGCGTGCCGAAGCCAGGCTGACGGTGTTGGCTACCGGAGGCAATCGGTACCATGGGTTGATCCGTTGGCAACGGAGCATGAAAGCCGGCTGGCGCGAAGGCGCCGGGATTCGCCGTGGCGTGGTCGAATGGCTGGGGATTCGGGGCGCTCAGGCCGGCCTCGACCGAGAAGTGTTGAGCCGACGTCGTATCAAGCGGTGCGGAAAGATAAACTCCATAATCGGGCCGTGCGGTGTCAATCATGGAAGCGTTTAACACATTGAATCGGCCATTTTGATCCGGCGCGAAATTGCCTACGAGCAAGGCAGAGTGACCTCCTACAGTCGATAGGGTTGCCGAATATGCGGTGGTCCCCGTTGGCACTCCTTCGCCCGCAAATGTCAGCTGATTGTTGTTGATGACATGCCGCATAGCCAGCGCGGCTATGTGCTCATCTTTATCGTCGCTTAGAGCATGCCTACCTAGCCACTCAGCCGAGCCGTCGTTGATCATGTCGTACCGGAGAACGGGCGGAGGCGGATTGGTTGCGGGTCGACGCATCGGGCCGAGCCCGCCGAACTGATTGAGTGCAGCCTGGTGCGGGGCATGCGTGGCGGGCTGTGGACGCTGGGCGGATTGGGGCGCCGCAGGGGTGAATTCTGGATAATTCGGCCCGCTGCCAGGGCCGCGAACATTGAAAGGATCTGCCATTTGGGACACTCGGTTGAGGGAGGATGGCAAAGTTTGGAGCTAAGCGGCGTGGCGCATGCGGCCGATGCGAGGTGCGGTACAGGGATGCGAAGCAGTTCGGGCGGGAATTGTTGCAGCGCGAATCACTTTAAGGTTTTGAGTCTTCGGCGGTGGTCGATGACGCGCGCAATCGGTATACCAACCTCGTTGGGCAACGATACGGCTCAGACGGGGACGTTCTGAGTCTACGAACTTCAACAGCCGGTCACGAATGGCAGGCAAAGGCCAGTCAGATCTGGCTCGGGCACACTGGTATCGGCGGTGGGCGAATCTGAGCCAGCGCAGCATGATCGAGGACATGCAGGCTCTCGCCGCGACACGTGGTGGACAATGTTTGTCGACCGAGTACTACGGCGAGCGTGTGACGCCGGCGTGGCGGTGTGTGCCCGCCATTTCGCATCGATTCCTTCGCCAATGCGAAAAGACATCAAGCGACGCGAATTTGCGTAGCGAATATCTGTCGATTCGGGCGGTAGTGGCTCCGGGACACCGTTACTGCGACCAGCGCCGAGGTAATGCGCAAAGCGCGACGTAGCAAGTACACTGGGCTCCGGTCTTTGACCGATCAATGAACTAAGAGCGGAGAATGGCCGTCTTTCGAAATGCGCCACCCGCATATTGATTTGCTATCCTATTTAATGATTAAATCGCAATATATCGGAGTTATAAATATCTGGCTTAACGTGCACCGGACCGGTATCTTGGACAGCGAACACGACTTCCTCCGGCGCTTACGTTGGCCGAAATGGCGAG
>NZ_JAAGPE010000538.1:0-3260 GCF_017104605.1 Burkholderia sp. Ac-20384
ACACGCTCGACACGATGACGCACGCGTTCGAGGCGCAGGGGCTGGGTGCAGCCGAGGCGCGCGGCCTGTCGTTGGGCCAGATCGCGCACATGGTCGCGCACCAGGCCAGTTTCCTGAGCGCGCTGGAACGGCTGTTGACGGAGCGCTCGGTGAGCGTGAACACGGCCGCGGCGGGTGGCAATGCGAATTTGATGACGATCGGCTGATCATCCTTGCCGTTCGGATCAAACAAAGGAAGCGGCAAGGCGATCCCGAAGCCGCTCCATTTACCCTGGTACCAAGGAGATGCTATGCAACACACGATGAAAAAGCTGGCAGGCGCGACGTTTGTCGCCGTCATGTCGCTGGCGGGGACGGCCCATGCGGATGACGTGAAGATCGGTTACGCAGGGCCGATGACGGGCGCGCAGGCGCACTACGGCAAGGATATGCAGAACGGGATCGTGCTCGCGATCGAGGATTTCAACGCGACGAACCCGAAGATCGGCGGCAAGCCGGTGAAGTTCGCACTCGACACGCAGGACGACCAGGCTGACCCGCGCACCGGCACGACGGTTGCGCAGAAGCTCGTCGACGACGGCATCAAGGGCATGCTCGGCCACTTCAACTCGGGCACGACGATTCCGGCTTCGCGCATCTACGCGAACGCGGGCATTCCGCAGATCGCGATGGCGACCGCACCGGAATACACGCAGCAGGGCTACAAGACGACCTTCCGCATGATGACGTCCGACACGCAGCAGGGCTCGGTGGCCGGCACGTTCGCGTCGAAGGATCTCGGCATGAAGAAGATCGCGATCGTCGACGACCGCACGGCCTACGGCCAGGGTCTCGCCGACCAGTTCGAGAAGGCGGCGAAGGCAGGCGGCGCGTCGATCGTCGACCGTGAATTCACGAACGACAAGGCGGTCGACTTCAAGGCAATCCTGACCAAGCTGAAGGCTCAGAAGCCGGATCTCGTCTACTACGGCGGCGCGGATTCGCAGGCGGCACCGATGGTCAAGCAGATGAAGACGCTCGGCATCACGGCTCCGCTGATGAGCGGCGAAATGGTGAAGACGCCGACGTTCCTGAAGATCGCGGGCAACGCGGCCGACGGCACGATCGCTTCGCTGGCAGGTCTCCCGCTGGAAGAAATGCCGGGCGGCAAGACGTACGCCGACAAGTACAAGAAGCGCTTCGGCGAAGACGTGCAGACGTACTCGCCGTACGCGTACGACGGCGCGATGGCCTTGTTCAACGCGATGAAGAAGGCCGATTCGACCGATCCGGCGAAGTACCTGCCGCTGCTCGCGAAGACCGACATGGCCGGCGTGACGTCGACGCACGTCGCGTATGACGCGAAGGGCGACCTGAAGAACGGCGGCATCACGATGTACAAGGTCGAGAAGGGCGAGTGGAAGCCGCTGAAGAGCATCGGCGGCAAGTAAGCACCTGTGATGTGACGCGTGGGCGGCGGTGAATGTAGCCGCCCCGCCGATCATGCGAAAAAGCCACCGGGCCGTCGGGCCGGGTGGCTTTTTCTTTTTCCGCCGCCGCGCAAGCGGCTATTCGCGCCGCACGCGCAGCAGGAACTTCTGCAGCTTGCCCGTCGGCGTGCGCGGCAGCGCCTGCGCGAATGTGAATTCGCGCGGGATCTTGTACGCGGCCAGCCGCTCGCCGCAGAACGCGCGCAATGCATCGGCATCGGGCACGGTGCCCGCGCGCAGCACCACGTGCGCCACGACCGTCTCACCCCAGTCGGGATGCGGGACACCGATGACGGCCGCCTCGGCGATGTCCGGATGCGCGCCGAGCACGTCCTCCACTTCCTTCGAATAGACGTTCTCGCCGCCCGTCACGATCATGTCCTTCAGCCGGTCGACGATGAACAGGTAGCCATCCTGATCGATCCGCGCGATGTCGCCGGTGCGATACCAGCCGTCCGGCGCGAACGCGGCGCGCGTCGCGGCCGCATCGTCGAGATAGCCGAGCATCATGCTGTCGGTCTTCAGCCAGATCTCGCCGGTCTCGCCCGGCTGCGCGTCGATGCCGTCCATCCGCACGACGCGCAGGTCGACGCCCGGGCCGCCCGTGCGGCCGATCGAACCGGCCTTCGCGATCTGCTCGTCCGGATACAGCGTCGTGCCGGCCGGGCCCGCTTCCGTCATGCCGTACACCTGGAAGAACGCATCGCTGCGATACGCACGCGCGAGCCGTTCGGCCTGCGCGGGGCCGATCGGGCCGCCGCCGTACAGCCAGGCGCGCACGCTCGACAGGTCGAACGCCGCGAAGCCGTCGATCGTGTCGAGCGGCAGCAGGTACGACACCGGCGCGCCGAAATACAGCGTCACGCGCTCGCGCTCGACGGTCTGCAGGAATCGCAGCGGATGGTATTCGCGCAGCAGCACGACGGTGCCGCCCGCATACAGCGTGCCGCCGAACCAGTTGTTGAGCGGCGACGAATGCCAGATCGGCATCGCCATCAGCGTGCGCTCGTGGCGGCCGATGCCGGTCGCGAGGGCCGCCTGCATCGCCGCGAGCGTCACGGTGCGGTGGCTGTGCACGCAACCTTTCGGGTGGCCGGTCGTGCCGGACGTATAGAGGATCTGCGCGATGTCGCCGTCGGCCGGGTCGATGCCCGCGAGGCCGTCCATCGTCGCACACAGCGTGTCGAAGCACGGCACGCCGTCGAGCTCGCCTTCGGTCACGAGCCGCCGCGCGGGATGCACAAGGCGTTCGACCACCGGTGCGAGCGCCACGTCGAACAGCAGCGCCTTGCTGCGGCTGTGTTCAAGCACGTAGTCGACTTCCGGCGCCTGCAGCTTGTGGTTGATCGGCACGAACGTCGCGCCGAGCCGCCACGCGCCGAACATCAGGTCGACGAAGGCCGGCGTGTTGAAGCACATCGCGGCGACACGGTCGCCGGCCGCGACGCCGAGCGCGCTCAGCACGGCTGCCGCGCGGTGCGAGCGCTCGCACGCGGCGGCATAGGTGATCGTCGCGGATTCGCTGACGAGGAACGGCTTGTCGGGCGTCGCACGGGCGGCGCGGTCAAGGGCGGCGACGAGGTTCATCGGGACTCCGGGCGGGCGATCGAAGGCGAACTGGGTCGTAATAAGCTGTCCGAAACGGCATCAGGCCGGGTACGCGCGCTGCAGCAGCGCGGCGACGTCGATCGCGTGCGGGTCGAAGCCGCCCGCAATGCGGCCCCAGTCGGGCGCGGCGAGCCGCGTCGCGACGAATGCGTCGGCAACGGCCGCCGGCGCATCGCGGCGCAG
>NZ_JAAGPE010000055.1:0-45280 GCF_017104605.1 Burkholderia sp. Ac-20384
ACCGTCGCGCAGGCCGCTTCGCACGCGCCGCCGCCGGCCCAGCCGGCGCGCGGCGCGCGTCGTTCAGCGCGTCGTTTCGTGCGTCACGCCGGGCGGTCGGTTGCGGGCATCGATGAGGGCGAACGTGCAAAAAGGCTTCAAGGGAATCCCGTGGTGGGGCTGGGCATCGGCCGGCGTGCTGTATGTGTGCGTCGCGGCAGCGGCCGTCGATTTCGCGTGGGAACGCGCGATCGACGCGCTCGAGGAAACCGGCGCGCACCGGCTCGACCTGTATGCGTCGAGCCTGAAAAGCGAGCTCGGCCGCTTCGAGATCCTGCCCGGCCTGGTCGCGCGGCAGGACGGCGTGCGCACGATGCTGAAAGCCGCGCCGCACGACGCCCCCGCGCTCGTGCACACGGTCGACACCTACCTTGAGGCCGTGAACCGCGACGCGGGCAGCGGCGCGGTCGACGTGATCGACCTGCAAGGCGACGTGATCGCCGCCAGCAACTGGAACGAGACGCTCAGCTTCGTCGGTACCAACGTGTCGTACCGGCCGTACTTCAAGGACGCGCTCGCGCGCGGCAGCGGCCGCTTCTTCGGGATCGGCACCAACACCGGCGTGCCGGGCGTCTACTTCGCGAGCGCGGTGCGCGACGACGGCGTGCCGATCGGCGTGGCCGCCGTGAAGATCAGCGTCGACCCGCTCGAATCGGCGTGGCGTGCGCCGGGCGTCGCCGCGATGGTCGTCGACAGCAACGGCGTGGTCGTGATCTCGACCGAACCCGCCTGGAAATTCACCGCGCTGCGCCCGATCACCGCGCAGCAGCAGCACGACATCCAGGCGTCGCGGCAATACGCGGGCCGCACCGTCGACGCGCTGCCGTACCGCCACATCGGCGACCGCAGCGCGGCCGCGTGGTTCGGCACCTTTCCCGATACGCGCCACAGTGGCCGCACCACGCGCTATCTCGTGATGTCGCGCCCCGCGCCGCAGGCCGGCGATTCGCTGATGGTGCTGCTCGACATCGCGGGCGCGCGACGCCAGCAGCAGACGGCCTTCGTGTTCGTCACCGGCGCGTTCCTGATCGCCGCGCTGCTGGCCGGCTATGCGATCCAGCGCCGCCGGGCGATCGTCGCGCGGCTGAACGCGCAGGACGCACTGCGGCGCGCGAACGACCAGCTCGAGCTGACCGTCGCGCAGCGCACGGCCGCGCTGACGGCCGCGAACGAGCGGATGCAGCGCGAGATCGTCGAGCGCGAGCGCACCGAGCAGCGGCTGCGCGCGTCGCAGCAGGAAGTCGTGCATGCGGGCAAGCTCGCGGTGCTCGGGCAGATGGCCGCCGGCCTCACGCACGAACTGAACCAGCCGCTCGTCGCGATCCGCACGCTGTGCGACAACGCGCGCACGTTCTTCGAGCGCGGCCAGCCGGCACCGGCACTCGCCAATCTCGAACGGATCGGCAAGCTCGTCGACAGCATGGCGGTGCTCACCGGCGAGCTGAAGACCTTCGCGCGCAAGCCCGATGTCGAGCGCGTCGCGGTCTCGCTGAACGAAGCCGTCGCGCATGCGCGGCTCATCTACGATGCACGGATTCGCGACGAAGGCGTGCAGCTCGACGTGAACATCGCGCCGGGCACCGCCGTGTCGGCCGAATCGAGCCAGCTGCAGCAGGTGATCGTGAACCTGCTCGGCAACGCGCTCGACGCGGTGCGCGATGCGCCCGTGCGCCGCATCGTCATCGAGGCCGCCGGGCCGGACGAAGCCGGCCGCGTGCGCTTCACCGTCGCCGACAGCGGCGCGGGCATCGCGCCCGAGGTGCTGCCGCACCTGTTCGAGCCGTTCGTCACGACCAAGCCGCGCGGCCAGGGCCTCGGGCTCGGCCTCGCGATCACGTCGCGCATCGTCGAGGCGTTCGGCGCGAAAGTCGCCGCGACGAACCGCGACGAAGGCGGCGCGCAGTTCAGTATCGAATTCGCGGCGGCCACGCTGCAAAGGACAGAGCATGGAAGATGAGATTCGGGTGCTGGTCGTCGAGGACGATGAAAACGTCCGGATCGGCGTCGAGCAGGCGGTAGAGCTTGCCGGCTTCGCGGTCGATGCGTTCGCGTCGGCCGCCGACGCGCTGCATCACGTCGCGCCCGGTGCGCCAGTCGTGATCGTGTCGGACGTGCGGATGCCGGGCATCGACGGGCTGCAGTTGCTCGACCGCGTGATGGCCATCGACGCGCAGATCCCGGTCGTGCTGATCAGCGGCCATGCCGACATCTCGACGGCCGTCGGCGCGATGCAGGTCGGCGCGTACGACTTCATCGAGAAGCCGTTTTCGTCGGACGTGATCGCGGGGCGCGTCGCGCGCGCGGTCGAGAAGCGCCGCCTGACGCTCGAGGTGCAGGGCCTGCGCGCGGCGCTGAACAACTGGCAGGGCATCGAGGCATTCGTGCTCGGCAAGTCGCCCGCGATGGCCGACGTGCGCAAGAAGATCCTGCGCCTCGCCGATACGTCGGTGTCGGTGCTGATCACCGGCGAAACCGGCACCGGCAAGGAGCTGATCGCGCGCAGCCTGCACGACTTCGGCGGCCGGCGCGACGCGCATTTCGTGGCGCTGAACTGCGGCGGTTTGCCGGAGCAGGTGTTCGAGAGCGAACTGTTCGGCCACGAAGCCGGCGCGTTCACCGGCGCGATCAAGAAGCGCATCGGCAAGATCGAATGGGCGGACGGCGGCACGCTGTTCCTCGACGAGATCGAGACGATGCCGATTCAGCTACAGATCAAGATGCTGCGTGTGCTGCAGGAGCGCGTGGTCGAGCGGCTCGGCGCGAACGAGCTGATTCCGGTCGATTGCCGCGTGGTCGCCGCATCGAAAGCCGATCTCGCCGAGCTCGCGGCCGACGGCCGCTTTCGTGCGGACTTGCTGTATCGCCTCAACGTTGCACAGATCGAGCTGCCGCCGCTGCGCGAGCGGCGTGAGGACGTGCCGCTGCTGTTCGAGCATTTCGTGCTCGCGGCCGCGCGGCGCTTCGGGCAGCCGGCGCCGGTCGTCACGGCTGCGCAGGTATCCGAACTGATGACGCACGCGTGGCCCGGCAACGTGCGCGAACTGCAGAACGTGGCCGACCGCTTCGTGCTCGGGCTGACCGGCGACAGCCTGCTGTCGTCGGGCGGCGCGCCGGTCGCGGGCGGCACGCTCGCGGAACAGCTCGCGTATTTCGAGCGGATGCTGATCGAGGACATGCTGCAGCGTCACCACGGCAACGTCGCGGAGGCGAGCGAAGCGCTTGGCATGCCGAAGAAAACGCTCTATCACAAGCTGCGCAACCTGCGGATTCCCGCGCGCGGCGACGCGGCGGCCGATGGCGGCGAATGACGCGAACGAGGACACGCACAGCATGGATCGCATCGAAGTCACCGAACAGGGCCGCATCACCGGCCACCTGATCCGCGGCGTCACGCGCGCGCAGAAAACCTTCCGGCCGAGCGACTGGCCCGAGCGCCTCGCAGGCGTCATCACGCTGTTCGTCGGCGAACGGCGGCCCGGCTATCCGTGCGCGCTGTCGCGGCTCGCGATGCCCGTCGTCGACGGCAACGTCAAATGCCTGTTCGTGTCGGACGAATTGCGTACCGTCTGCGCGGACGCGTTCGACTTCGCGATGCAGTTCGCGGCCGACAACGACCTCCCCGTCGCGCTTCAAACCGCGCCCGCGCTGGCGGTGCGCTGACACGCGTGCCGCTTTCGCGGCTCGCGGCCTTCCCTTTTCCCAGGTTGCGATGTGCTGATGCGCAGGCCGTCGCACGCCCTTTTCAGGCGTGCCCGGCTTCGCGGCCAATCGTTAGACGATTGAAAGCATCGACACCCACCTCCCTCCGACAAGGGTTTCCGGCCGAGCCATCAATAAAATTGATCGTCACGATGAAAATTATGCGTTTTCCTTGCAGGTCGCCGTGATGCATAGTTGCGTCGTGTTGACGCACCTTTGAGTCTTTCAGTCATGAACATGCGAATCGAGCCGTCTGTGCTCGCGAACCCCGACCTGCAATTTGCGACGCTTTCGTCGGGCATCAGCCTGCCGTATGTCGAGCGGGGCAGCGGAGCGCCGATGGTGTTCGTGCACGGCTCGCTGTGCGACTACCGCTACTGGGATCCGCAACTCGCGTCGCTGTCGGCCCACTACCGCTGCATCGCGCCGAGCCTCAGCCATTACTGGCCGGCCGTCGAAGCGGGCATCCAGGACGAGTTCAGCTGGCAGAACCACGTCGACGAGCTCGCCGAATTCATCGACGCGCTCGATCTCGGCCCCGTGCATCTGGTCGGCCACTCGCGCGGCGGCAGCGTCGCGTTCAACGTCGCGCGCCAGCATCCGCACCTCGTCGAATCGCTGACGCTCGCCGATCCGGGCGGCCCGCTGCAACAGCCGGGCGTACGCGAAGCCGCGCTGCCGGCCACCGCGATCGCGCTGCGCACGAAGGCCGTGAACCTGATCGGGCAAGGCGACGTCGAATCGGGCCTCGAGATGTTCGTCGATTCCGTCAGCCTGCCGGGCGCATGGAAGAAGAGCACGTCGCGCTTCCGCACGATGGCGATCGACAACGCGAGCACGCTGCCGAAGCAACTGCGCGACCCGCTGCCCGCGTACTCGCAGCACACGGCCGGCGACATCGCATGCCGCACGCTGCTGATCGACGGCCAGCGCAGCCCGAAGATGTTCCGCAACAACGTCGACACGCTGTCGCAGTGGATCGGCAACGCGCAACGGCAAACCGTCGCCGGCGCGTCGCACGGGATGAACGCAGCAAGCCCCGCCGTGTTCAACCGCTTCGTGCACGAGTTCGTCGCCGCGTAAGTACTCCCGGGCGGCTTCCGCGCCGCCCGTTCTCCTCGCTGTTCAACGACGATGCGGATAGGCGCCGCATCGCCGCTTCATCAACCGCCGTGCGTCACCGGCGCGTCCGTCCCGTAGATCTGCCTGCGCAATTCCGCCAGCCGCGAATCGAGCGCCACGCGCTGCTGCTCGCGGTCCGGCACCGTGCGCACCACCTCGTCGATGATCTTGCGGCTCTGCGCGACATAGTCCGCATCCTGCCGCTCGCGCGCGGGCGAGGCCGGCCGCTCGCCCATCGCGAGATCGCGCAGGTGGTCGCGCAATGCATCGCTCGCGGCCTGGCGTGCGCCGGCGTCCGGTTCCGCATCCTGCAGCAGCAGATCCGCGAGGCCCGACGCCTCGCGCGGATCGAGCTTGCCCGCATCGGCATCGGCACGCAGTTGCACGAGCAACGAACGGGCACGCGCCTGGCGGTCGGCCGCGTTCAGCGCGTCGCGTTCGTGCGCATAGCCGTCGAGCTGCGCGCGGAAATTGACCGGCGACGCGGCCGCTGGATTCGTCATGGAAGATTCCTGGCTGACTACGGTGGAAGAAGCGTGTGGCGTGCCGCCCGGACGGCCGCTCCACAACACGACGGCCGATGCGACGGCGCCTGCCGCCAGCGCGACCGTGCCCCATACGATGACGGTTCGGTTCATCATGCGGTCCCTGTCACACGCGCGAAGAGCGGATCGGTCACGCTCGCCCCGCCGGTTTCGACATGGCCGGCCAGCGTGCGCAGATAGCCCGCATCCGCATCGATCGTCACGCTGAAGTCGTACCAGCCGCCGCTTGCCGACAGGTTCAGCACCGTGTCGACGACCGCGCCTGCCGCGACCGTGCCCGAACGCGGCGCGGCGCCGTAGCCGTTATCCGTGAGCGTCGCGACGAGCGGCGTGCGGCCCGCGTTGCGCATCCGCACGACGAGATTGCCGTCGGCACGATAGGCAACCGTCACGTCGAACAGCGGCGCGCTCGACGCCGCACTGCCCTTGAAGCGGCGGAAGAAGCCGTTCGGCCCGTACGCCGCGAGGTCGTAGCGCCCCTGCGTGTCGCGCACCGGCCACCACTGGTCGCTCAGCACGCGGCCGCTCTGGATCGTGTAGAAGCGCGGGCCGTTCTGCGCGATCGCGTCATGCACATGGAACACCGCGGCCGACGTGCCGGCCGCGTTGCCCGGCACGGCCTTGCCGTTGTTCGCGAAGCTCACGTTCAGCACGCCGGCGCGCGTGTCGAGCACTGCTTCGACGAACAGTTCGTACGGCACCGCGCGCAGCTTGCGCTGCCCCGGTTCCTGCACCGGCAGCGGCGCATTCTCGGCCGGGTAGTTCGACGGATAGCTCGGCTTCGCGAGGTAGTACTGCACCCAGTACGCGTTGTCGAGCTGCGCCTTCGTCGCGGTCAGGTTGAGCAGCGCGGGCGGCACCGTGCGGTCCGCATCGCCCGCGAAGTCGAACGCCGACGTGAGATCGCCGCACACCGCGCGGCGCCACGGCGTGATGTTCGATTCATACACGTCCGGATGATCGTCGCCGAAACGCTTCTCGATGAAGCGGATCACCGACGAGTGATCGAAGACTTCGGAACAGGTCCATCCGCCCTTCGACCACGGCGAGATCGCGAGCAGCGGCACGCGCGTGCCGAGCCCGATCGGCAGCCCGGAGGCCTGCTCGATCTCGCCTTCGACGCTGACCGTCGACAGCCCCTTGCCGGCCTTCCACGGCGGCACGGGTGCGGTCACGTGGTCGAAGCGGCCGTCGCCTTCGTCGTAGCAGATCAGGAACACCGTCTTCGCCCACACGTCGGGATTCGACGTGAGCGCATCGAGAATGCGCGACACGAATTCCTCGCCGAACGACGGCCCCCACCACGGATGCTCGGACGACGAGAACGGCGGCACGATCCACGACACCTGCGGCAGCCGGTTCGCGAGCACGTCGTCGCGCAGCGACGCGATGCCGCGCGCGGTCAGCCCGCGCTGGTTGAGCGGCGAACTCGACGACGCCGACTTGTACTGCGAAAACCACGCGAGCGCGTTGCAGTCGTAGTTGTTGGTGTTGTCGATCCAGTAGCGGCTCGACAGGAAATTCCATGCGACGTTGAACGAGCCGACACCGCCTTCCTGATAAACGCGCCAGTCGATGCCGGCCTGCTGCAGGCGTTCGGGGAAGGTTTTCCACGACACCGTGCCCGAGCGGTCGCCCATCCAGTTCGACATCGCGACCTGGCTGCCGTCCGCGTTCGGCGACGAGCGCCCCGTCATCAGGTAAAGCCGGTTCGGATTGGTCGGCCCCATCATCGACTGGTGATACGCGTCGCAGATCGTGAATGCGCTCGCGAGCGGGTAGTAATACGGCAGGTCGGTGCGCTTGAAATAGCCCATCGCGTCCGGCCACTGCACGGCCATCCACTGGTCGTTGCGCCCTTCGTTCCACAGCTTGTGGAACGCATCCCACTCGTGGTTCTCGGGCATCATCCACTGCGCCCACGTCTTCGACGTGTCGAGATGCCAGGGCACGTAGTCGCGGCCCTTGTAGTTCTGGTACCAGACGCTCTTGCCGTCGGGGCGCGCGACCACGCGCGGATCGTTGAAACCGCGCACGCCCGGGAACGTGCCGAAGTAATGGTCGAATGCGCGGTTTTCCTGCATCAGCACGACGATGTGCTCGACGTCCCGGATCGTGCCGGTCACGCGGGCCGGCTCGACGGCAAGTGCGCGGCGAATGCTTTCGGGCAGCGCCGCCGCGAGCGCGGCAGCGCCCGCCGCCTGCGCCGAGCGGGTCAGGAACGTACGGCGATCGATACGCGACATCGGCAATCCCTCCTCGTTTTTCTGGCCGGACGGGGATGGTCATGCAGCGGCGTGCGCCGCGTGCGGGCGATGCGCGGCCTCGGGGCCGCAAAGCGGTTCCGAACCAGGCGCGCGGCGCGTCGACGGCCCCCTCCTGCCCGCCGCGCGCGTCATCGATCTGTCGGATTCTAGAAAGGGAAATCGGACAGTTTTGTTAAGATCCGACAAATATCCAGACGATTACGACATTAGAAGTCCTCTACAATTTTTTCCGTCACATGTCGGACATCGACGACTGGTGGCACACCAACGAAAAACGGCGAGCGCATGCGCGCCCGCCGTTGCTTGTCACCCCGCTTCGCCAGCGCGTGTTACCACACCGCCGGCTCCGGCTCCGCCTTGCGCGTGACCGAATCCGGCAGCCCGAACACGCTGTCGAACGCCCAGTTGTACGTGAACGTGAAGATCGGGAAGAACACGATCAGCACCGCGTCGTACAGGAACGCCTGCAGCAGCGACACGTCGAGCCACCACGCGATCAGCGGGATCAGGAACGTCACGAGCGCGATCTGGAAGCCGATCGCATGCAGCACGCGACGCCCCACCGTGCGCGTCGTCGCCGCGCTCTTGCGCTCCCACGCCTCGAACGCGAGGTTGTACAGGAAATTGACGGTGACGCCCGTCGTCGAGATCATCACGCCCATCACGCCGCTCGTCGCCACGCTCGCGCCGCTCAGCATTCCGAGCACCGACGATGCGATCAGGATGCCGAGCACCTCGAACATCACGACGTAGACTATGCGTCTCTTCCACCCTTGCATGACCAGCCACCTCCTATCGAACAAGGTGGCGAGACTATCAGCGGGTAGCCCGCCCGCAAAAGTCAGGTCCTTTCAATTTTTCTGACAGGAAGCCCTCGCATGCTGACCAGCGACCACATCGATATGCTGCTGACCGTCATCGACAAAGGCTCGTTTTCCGCGGCCGCACGGGCGCTCGGCCGCACGCCGTCGGCGATCAGCATGGCGATCGCGAACCTTGAGGCCGAACTCGACCTCGTGCTGTTCGATCGCGGTACACGCGAACCGACGCCGACCGCCGCGATGGCCGCGCTGCTGCCCGACGCGCGCTCGATCGCCGAACGGCTGCACGCACTGCGCGCGCATGCGCAGCACCTGTCGGAAGGCGTCGAGGATACGTTGCGACTCGGCCTCGCGGCCGAACTCGACGGCACGCCCGTCGCCCGCGCGCTGACGGCCGTCGCCGCGAAATACCCGGCGCTCGCCGTCAGCCTCGTCACGGCGCCGCAGGACGCGATCGTCGATGCGCTGCATCGCGGCGCCGTCGACCTCTGTGTCGCGTACGGCGGGCTCGACCTGCATCCGCAGGAGCAGATCCACGCGCTGTGGACCGAGATGCTCATCGCGGTCGCCGCGCCGAGCCATCCGGCGATCGCCGAATGCGCGCAACCGGAAGCGATCGAGCGGTTGTCCGGCTTTCGGCAGATCGTGATCGCCGATCCCGAGCGGCCGCTGACCGACGTGCGGCCGTTGATCGGCAATCGCACGTGGAAGGTGACCGACATGGCCACCGCGATCGCGCTCGTGAGAGCCGGACATGGCTGGGCGAACCTGCCCGCATCCGTGATCGGCCGATACGTCGCCGACGGCGAACTCGCGCCGCTCGTGTTCGCGAACATCCGCAACGGGCTGCCTTTGCCCGTGTACCTGCGGCGGCCGAAACACACTGGGCTCGGCAAGGCGGCCAGCGAACTGGTCCGCGCGCTGCGGGCTGCAGGCGACGAGAAATGACCGGCGTGGCGGCAAACGCCGCCACGTCGTCGGTCAACGCCGGGCGGCTTGACCGTTAGTTGCGGTTAATGCGCTGCCGCCGCCGCACTCTGGATCGAATCGACGAGTGACGCGTTGTCGAAACGTTTCCCGGCAATGCCCCATCCGCCGTCGACCGCATGAACCACATTCACCCACACCTGCGCAGGCGTCAGCCGCCCGCCGGCGCGGCGCAGCACGATCGCCGTCGCCCGTTCGACGAATTGCCGCTGCCGGTCGGGCGCGGCGAGCGCCACGGCAGGCAGCTTCAGCTCGACGAACGCGGCGGGCTCCGCCCGTCCGTGCACGAAGGTCCGGTTTCGCGGCAGCACGTTGAGCGTGCCCACCACGTTCGGCGCCAGGAACGCATTCCCGGTCAATCCCTCGACTTCCAGCAGCGCATCGGTCAACTCGGCAAACACCGGCCCCTCGTCGTCCGGCGTGAAAACCCCTTCGGATACTGTCAGCGTAATCGGCATCGCACTTTCTCCTGGTCAGGTCATCGGTTAGGTGACGTGATATAAATATCAGTCACTCTCTATACAATAGACACCGATCACTCTCTTTGCAAGATAAAGAGTGATCGCTCTGAAGCGAGCCTGTCATGCGTTATTCCGTCGAGCACAAGCACGAAACCCGCACGCGCATCCTCGATGCCGCGAGCCGCCTGTTCCGCCAGGAGGGGTATGGCGGGTCCGGCATCGGTCCGCTGACGAAGGCGGCGGGCGTCACCAACGGCGCGTTCTACGGCCATTTCAAGACGAAGGGCGAAGCGTTCCGGCAAGTCGTCCTCGATGGCCTCGCCCAGCTCCGGCAAGGCGTCGCGACGTTCAAGGCCGAGCATGGCGCGCGCTGGCGGCGCCCGTTCGTGTGGTTCTACCTCGGCCCGCGACGCACCTGCGAACTCGGCGAAAGCTGTGCGCTGCCGAGCCTGTCCCCGGAAGTGATGCGCGCCGATGACGAGACGCGCGACGCGTACGAGCAGGCATTGCGGCAGATCGTCGACGAAGTGTCGGCCGGGATGGGCGACACCCCGGATGACGATCGCGCGATCGCGTTCCTCGCGCTGCTGTCGGGCGGCGTCACGCTCGCGCGCGCGGTGCGCGATCCCGAGCTGGCGCAGCGCATCGCCGATGCGGTCGGCCGCTACGCGGTGGTGATCGCCGAACGCACGGACGTGAAGCCGGAGCAACAGGCGTAACCGGACGCCAATAAAAAACCCCGATCCGCATCGTCACGGATCGGGGTTCTTCGATCGACTACCCGCCAAGTCGGCCCGTAGCGGACCGGTGCATCAACGCGCCGCCACTTCCGCCTTGACGGACGCCGCATCGCCCACCGCCGTCGGCGCCGCACCCCAACCACCGCCCAACGCGCGGATCAGGTTCACGGTCGATACCGCCTGCGCGCCGGTCAACTGGTTCGCCTGCAGTTGCGACTGCAGCACCGAGCGCTCGCTGTCGATCACGTCGAGATACGCGACCTCGCCTTCCTGATACTGCGTGCGCGACAAGGTCGCCGCGCGCCGCGACGCGTTGACGGCCGCATCCTGTGCGCGGATCTGGTCGTCGAGCAGGCGCAGGTCGGCGAGATTGTCCTCGACCTCGCGGAACGCGACGAGCACCTGTTGCCGGTAGTTCGCGACCTGCTCGTCGTACTGCGCGCGTGCCTGCTGCACGCCGGCCGCACGACGCCCGCCGTCGAACAGCGGCAGCGTCAGAGCGGTGCCGGCAAACGGCCCGAGCAGGAACGTGCGGCTCGACCACATGAACAGGCTGCCGAGCGTCGACGCTTCATAGCCAAACGCCCCCGTGATGTCGAGCTTCGGGAAGTACGCCGACTTCGCGAGCCCGATCCGCGCGTTCGCGGCCGCCATCGCACGCTCGGCCGCCGACACGTCCGGACGGCGTTCGAGCAGCGCGGACGGCAGGCCCGGCGGCACCTTCACCGCGACCGGCACGATCGGCGTTTCCTTGAACGCGAAATCCGCGGGCGCCTTGCCGAGCAGGATCGCTAGCGCATGCTCGGACGCCGCGCGCCGGCGCGCGACGCCGACCGCATCGGCCTGCGCGGTCGCCAGCTCGTTCTTCGCGCGCGACACGTCGAGCTCGCTGATGTCGCCTTCGTTGAAGCGGCGCTGCACGAGCTTCAGTGCCTGCTCGCGCAACTCCACCGTGCGGCGGTACAGGTCCTGGTCGGAATCGAGCTGACGCAGTTCGAAGTAGTTCTGCGCGACGTCCGCCTGCAGCGCGAGCTGCACCGAACGGAACAGCGCTTCGCTCTGCGCCTGGTCGGCACGCGACGCCTCGACGTTGCGGCCGACGCGTCCGAACAGGTCGGCCTCGTACGACACCGTGCCCTGCGCGCGCCACAGCGTCGCATTGGTCGGCCCCGTGCCCTGCGGCTGGAACTGCGACGCCGACGACAGCCCCTCGCGCGTCGGCCCGAAGCCGGCACCGATCTGCGGGAACCACTGCGAGCGCGCCGAGCGCGTCGCCGCGCGCGCTTCCTCGACACGCGCGGCCGCAGCCTTCAGGTTCTGGTTCGCGGCGAGCGCCTGCGTCTCGAGCGCATCGAGCACCGGGTCGCCGAACGCCTTCCACCATTCGCCGCGATGCGCGCCGTCCGACGGCTCGGCCGTCTTCCACGTGCCGGCCTGTTCGCCGGCGGCGAGCGTCGGCGCTTCCTTGAACGCCGTCGGCGTCGACACATCCGGGCGCTTGTAGTCGGGGCCCACCGCGCACGCGGCGAGCAGCGTCGCGAGCAGGGTGCTCGCGGCCGCCACCTTCGCGAAGCGCATCAGGCCATTCGTGTTGTGCAAGTTATTCATCTTCCTGTCCTCAAGCATCCGAAGCCGGCACGTGCTGGGACGGCACACCGTAGCCGGCCGAGTCCTTCCCGGCCACGTGGATCTTGCCGCCCGCGAGCGTCCGCAACACGACGTAGAACACCGGCGTCAGCATCAGCCCGAACAGCGTCACGCCGAGCATCCCGAAGAACACCGCGACACCCATCGCATGGCGCATTTCCGAACCGGCCCCCGTCGACGTGACGAGCGGCACCACGCCCATGATGAAGGCGATCGACGTCATCAGGATCGGGCGCAGCCGCAGCCGGCTCGCCTCGATCGCGGCCTCGAGCGGCGTCCTGCCGTCGTGTTCGAGTTCACGCGCGAATTCGACGATCAGGATCGCGTTCTTCGCCGACAGCCCCACCAGCACCATCAAGCCGATCTGCGTGAAGATGTTGTTGTCGCCCTGCGTGAGCCACACGCCCGTCAGCGCCGACAGAATGCTCATCGGCACGATCAGGATCACCGCGAGCGGCAGCGTCAGGCTTTCATACAACGCGGCAAGCACGAGGAACACGAGCAGCACGCTGATCGGGAACACATACATCGCCGAATCGCCCGCAAGAATCTGCTGGTACGTGAGGTCGGTCCACTCGAACCGCACGCCGCGCGGCAGCGTTTCATGCGCAATGCGCTCGATCGCGGCCTGCGCCTGGCCCGACGAGAAGCCCGGTGCCGGGCCGCCGTTGATGTCGGCCGCCGTGTAGCCGTTGTAGCGCACGACCATTTCCGGGCCGAACGTCGGCGTCACCGTGACGAGCGACGACAGCGGCACCATCTCGCCCTTGTCGTTGCGCGTCTTCAACTGCAGGATGTCGTCCGCGCGCTGGCGGAACGGCGCATCGGCCTGCACGCGCACCTGGTACACGCGCCCGAAGCGGTTGAAGTCGTTCACGTACAGCGAGCCGAGATACACCTGCATCGTGTTGAACACGTCGGTCACCGGTACACCGAGCTGCTTCGCCTTCACACGATCGAGATCGACGTTGAGCTGCGGCACGTTGATCTGGTAGCTGGTGAACAACGGGCCGAGTTCAGGCGCCTGCTGCGCGCGCTTGATGAAGTCGTTGGTCGCATCCGCGAGCCGCGCGTAGCCGACCGCGCCGCGATCCTCGATCTGCATCTTGAACCCGCCGAGCGTACCGAGGCCCAGCACCGGCGGCGGCGGGAACACCGCGACGAACGAATCCTTCATCGCGCCGTACTTCTGGTTCAGCGCCCCCGCAATTGCACCGGCCGACAACGCCTTGCCATGCCGTTCCGAGAACGGCTTCAACGTGACGAACACGATGCCCGCGCTCGAGCTGTTCGTGAAGCCGTTCACCGACAGCCCCGGGAACGCGACCGCGCTCTCGACGCCCGGCTGCTTCAGCGCGATCGAACCCATGTCGCGGATCACCTTCTCGGTGCGGTCGAGCGACGCACCGTTCGGCAGCTGCGCGAACGCGATCAGGTATTCCTTGTCCTGCGCGGGCACGAAGCCGCCCGGCACGACCTTCGACACGAGCACGGTCGCGCCCACCAGCACGAGGTATACGCCCAGCATCAGCGTCTTGCGCGACAGCACGCCGCGCACGCCACGGCCATAGTTCTCCGCACCGCGATGGAACACCTTGTTGAAGCCGCGGAAGAAGCCGCCGAGCACGCGGTTCATCACCCGCGTGAGCCAGTCTTCCTTGTCGCCGTGGCCCTTCAGCAGGATCGCGGACAGCGCCGGCGACAGCGTCAGCGAGTTGAACGCCGAGATCACTGTCGAGATCGCGATGGTCATCGCGAACTGCTTGTAGAACTGGCCGGTCAGGCCCGACATGAACGCGAGCGGCACGAACACGGCGACGAGCGTCAGCGCGATCGCGATGATCGGCCCGCTCACTTCCTGCATCGCCTTGTAGGTCGCCGCCCGTGCGTTCATCCCGCTCTCGATGTTCCGCTCGACGTTCTCGACCACCACGATCGCATCGTCGACCACGATCCCGATCGCGAGCACCATCCCGAACAATGACAACGCGTTGATCGAATACCCGAATGCGAGCAGCAGCGAGAACGTACCGATGATCGACACCGGCACCGCGATCAGCGGAATCAGCGACGCACGCCAGGTCTGCAGGAACACGATCACGACGATCACGACCAGCGCGATCGCTTCGAGCAGCGTGTGCACGACGGCCTTGATCGACGAACGCACGAACTGCGTCGGGTCATAGACGATCTTGTAGTCGACGCCCGCCGGCATGTCCTGCTTCAGCTCGGCCATCGTCTTGCGCACTTCGTCCGAGATCTGCAGCGAGTTCGCGCCCGGCGACTGGTTGATCGCCATCGCGACCGCCGGCTTGTTGTCGAGCAGCGAACGCAGCCCGTATTCGGACGCATCGAGCTTGATCCGCGCGACGTCGCGCAGGTGCGTGACGCCGCCGTCCGGCGTCGTCTTGACCACGATGTCGCCGAACTCGTCCTCCGTCTGCAGACGGCCGCGCGCGTTCACCGACAACTGCAGCGGCGTGCCCGGCAGCGACGGCGAAGCGCCGATCACGCCGGCTGCGACCTGCACGTTCTGCTCGCGGATCGCCTGCACGACGTCCTCGGCCGACAGCCCGCGCTGCGCGACCTTCTGCGGATCGAGCCACACGCGCATCGCGTAGTCGCCCGAACCCCACAGCTGCACCTGGCCGACGCCCTGGATCCGCGACAGGCGGTCCTTCACGTTGATCAGCGCGTAGTTGCGCAGGTAGGTCATGTCGTAGCGGTCGTCCGGCGAGATCAGGTGGACCACCATCGTCAGCGTCGGCGAGCTCTTCACCGTCGTGATGCCGAGCCGCTGCACGTCTTCCGGCAGGCGCGGCAGCGCCTGGTTCACGCGGTTCTGCACGAGCTGCGTGGCCTTGTCCGGATCGGTGCCGAGCTTGAACGTGACGGTGATCGTCATGTTGCCGTCGCTGTTCGCCTGCGACTGCATGTAGAGCATGTCCTCGACGCCGTTGATCTGCTCTTCAAGCGGCGACGCGACCGTCTCGGCGATCACTTTCGGGTTCGCGCCCGGATACTGCGCCTTCACGATCACGGAAGGCGGCACGACTTCCGGATATTCGGAGATCGGCAGCAGGAACATCGCGATCACCCCGCCGAGCAGGATGATCACCGATAGGACTCCTGCGAAGATCGGCCGGTCGATAAAGAATTTTGAAATGTTCATGTGTGGCTCTGTCTGGTTGAACGCGGATAAGAAGCGGCGAGCCGCTTACGAATCCGCCTTCGCCGGGGCGGCCGGCTTCGCGTTGTCCGCCAAAGGCGCGGACGGCGCGTCACCGCCCGTCATCGGGACCATGTGCGGCTTCACCTGTTCGCCGGGGCGCACGCGCTGCGTGCCGTTCACGACCACGCGATCGCCGGCGGAGAGCCCGCTCACGATCACGCGCCGGTTGCCGTGCTGCATCCCCTGCTGCACTTCGCGGTACGACACGCGGCCTTGCTGGTCGACGACGAACACGAACTTCTTGTCCTGGTCGGTGTTGATCGCCGCGTCGTCGACGAGCAGCGCCTCGTGCGGCGCGCTGCCGCCCACCTTCACGCGTGCATAGAGGCCCGGGACGAGCGCGCCATCGGCGTTGTCGAAGCGCGCACGCACGCGGATCGTGCCGGACGACGTGTCGAGCCGGTTGTCGACCGAGTCGATCTCGCCGCTGCGCGAGTAGCCGGTTTCGTTCGCGAGGCCGAGCTCGACCGGCACCTTGCGGCCGTTGCGCGCGCCGTTGATGTATTGCAGGTAGGTCTGCTCGTCCGCGTCGAACGATGCGTAGATCGGCGACACCGACACCAGCGTCGTCAGCGGCGCGGCCGATGCACCGGCCGACACGACGTTGCCGAGCGTGATTTCCGCACGCGACACGCGACCCGACACCGGCGCCGTGATCCGCGTATAGCCGAGGTTGATGCGTGCCGTTTCCAGCGCGGCTTCGGCGGCCTTCAGGTTCGCCGTCGCCTCGCGGGCCGCATTCTGCTTCTCGTCGTAGTCGCGCTTCGCGATCGCGTTGTCGCCGATCAGCCGCTGCGCGCGCTGCCAGTCGGTCTGCGCGTAGCCGTTGCGCGCCTGCGCGGCCGCGAGCTGTGCGGCTGCCCGATCGGTTTCGGCCTGGTACGGGCGCGGGTCGATCACGAACAGCACGTCGCCCTTCTTCACGAGCGTGCCGTCCTTGAAATTCACCGCGACGATCGTGCCCGACACCTGCGGGCGCACGTCGACTTTCTCGACCGCTTCGAGGCGGCCCGAATAACTCTGCCAGTCGGTCACGGTCTGCGGCATGACGGTCGCGACGTCGACTTCGGGCAGCGGTGCCGCTGATTTCTCCGGTGCGTTTGCGTTCACGCGCATCGCGCCGAACGTTCCGAGGCCGACGACGGCGAGCGTCACGATCGCCGCTGTCGCGATTCGGGAACGGGAGGTGCGTAGGATGGCCATGTGGATCTCCAGTAAACGTGGATTGGTTTTGGTTATTCGGAACGGTTCGGCTGGCGCGCCTGGAAGCGGCACTGGAAGAAGCGCACGGCTTCCTCGAAGGCGGCTTCGTGCGTCGCGAGCGCGGCGTGCGTGATGTCCGGATAGCGGATCACCTGCGTGAGCACGCCCGACGAGATCAGGCAGCTCGCATATTTCTCCGCTTCGACGTGCAGCACGTCGTTCTGCGCGGTGACGACGAGCGTCGGCGGCAGCCCCGCGAGGCGCACCGATTCGAGCGGCGCCGCATACGGGTGCATGCGTTGCGCGGCCTGCGGCAGATACGCGCGATAACATGCCGCGCATTCGCGCGGGGTGATGTCGGAGGCGAGGCGATCGGCGTCGCCGATGCGCGTCATGCTCGGGTCGAGCATCGGCCCGAACAGCGCCTGCGCGACGATCTGCACTTCGCCGCGATCGCGTGCGATGAACGCGAGGCAGTTCGCGAGCTGGCCGCCCGCGTCGTGACCGGCGACACCGATCTTCTTCGGGTTGCCGCCGAACGCGCGGGCGCGCGTCGCGGCCCATACGGCGGCGCGATACGCATCCTCCGGCGCGGCCGGAAAAGGAAAGGCCGGTGCGAGCGAATAGTCGACCGACACTACGAGGGCTGGTAAGCGTTCTGCTAAAAAACGCGCGGCGAAATCGGCGTCTTCGAGCGAACCGCGGACGAAGCCGCCGCCGTGGAAATAAAGCACTACTGGCAACCCGGTCTTGTCCGGGCGGCGGTAGAGGCGCAGCACGATGTCCTGCGCGTAGCCGGGAATTTCCACTTCGGTGACCGTCAGCGCCGCGCCTGCCGTGGCTTGCGGCGGCAATGCGGCCTTCAGGAATTTGCTGAATTCAGAAGCGTCCATGACGATGCAGCATCCATTTCGAGATGGAACGAATTCTGGGTCCGGCAGACATTGGGATAAATGCCTATAATCCGGCAACACAATTCAACGCCCCCGAACAATCCGAGGCTGCGTTTACCCACGAGGTAGCGCAGCCTTGTTGTTCCGGGGGCTCATTAGATTGCGGAGGTTGTGATGGACCGGCTTCAGGCCATGCAGGTGTTTACTCGCGTCGTCGATACAAGCAGCTTCACCAAGGCAGCAGAAACGCTCAGCTTGCCGCGAGCGTCCGTCACGACGATCATCCAGAATCTCGAAGCATTCCTCGGTGTGCGGCTGATGCACCGGACCACGCGCCGGCTGTCGCTCACGCCGGACGGCGCCGCGTACTACGAACGATGCGTGCGGATCCTCGCGGACGTCGAGGAAACCGAAGCGAGCTTCCAGGCAAACAACCGGAAGCCGCACGGAAAGTTGCGTATCGACATGCCCGGTTCGATCGGGCGGCTGCTCGTGATTCCGTCGCTGTGCGAATTTCATACGCGCTATCCGGACATCGACCTGCAGCTCGGTTTGTCCGACCGGCCGGTCGACCTGCTGCAGGAAGGTGTCGATTGCGTGATTCGCGTCGGCGCACTGCAGGACTCGTCGCTCGTCGCGCGCCGGGTCGGCCTGTTCGAATGCGTGACGGTCGCGTCGCCCGACTATCTCGAGCGCCACGGCGAGCCGCAGACGATCGACGACCTGAACCAGCACAAGGCAGTCAACTACTTCTCGAGCCGCACCGGCCGCACGATCGACTGGACGTTCCTGACCGACGGCAAGGAAGTCGAGATGAAGATGGAAGGCATCGTGTCGGTGAACGACGCGGATGCGTACGTGACCTGCGGGATCGAAGGCTTCGGGCTGATCCAGCCGCCGCTCTTCATGGTGCTGCCGCATCTGCGCGAAGGCCGGCTCAAGGAAGTGCTGCCGGGCGTCAAGCCGCTGCCGATGCCGATTTCGGTCGTGTATCCGCACAGCCGCCATCTGTCGCCGAAGGTGCGCGTGTTCGTCGACTGGGTCGCCGAGGTGTTCGACCGCTGCCCGCTGCTGAGCGGCAAGGGCAGCCTCGACGCGACGTGCAGCAAGCGCACGTTCGAGGAAGCCGAACGCGCACCGGTGCTCGACACGCCGGTCATCAACGAGTGGGTCGCGTAACGTCTGACCTGCGCGGCTGAGTCGCGCATCTGAGCCTCACGCGCGGGCTGCAGGGCCCGCGCGTCACCCCGCCTCCGCGCCCCCCCCGCCCCCACCCGGCGCAGCCGATCCTTCCCGATTCCGCAGGAAACCTTTGTGCCAGGCGACGCAATCGCCCGCATGCGTCGTCGCGCGCCGTCGTTGCACCCGTGCGAGGCCCGCTGCACGCGGGTTCCAGCGATTTCCGCATAACCCTGCCAGGTGTACGGATGTCGATTGTTCCACTGACACGACAAATCAATTCGCGTCTGCCGCATTTATCGCGACGGAACAGATACCTAGAGTAAACCCTGTCGCGCACCTCGTTGCGCATCGAACAGATCCCGCTTGATGGGACCGGAGTAAGCGCTCTAGCTCTAGCGCCAGCTCCGAAATGCCAAGCATGGGATCTGAGTAAGCGCTGAAGCGCTAACTCATATCGACACAGGAGTTACGCCATGAACCGCCGCCATCTTCTCTCCGCCCTCGCCCTTACGCTCGCCGTGTCCGCTCCGGCTTTCGCCGATTCGGGTACGCCGCATGCCGGCGACTACGGCAACACGTCGTGGTACTCGCAGCACTACGGCCCGCGCACGCGCGCCGAAGTGAGCGCGGAAGTCGAGCAAGCGCGCAAGGACGGCACGCTCGCCTACCTGCGCAAGGCCAATTCGTATCCGCAAGGAATCGAGCTGGCAGACGGCCCGTATCGCTCGATGCCGGAAAGCAACCAGCTCGCCGGCGGAGGCCGGTAAACGCGCAACGCCGCGCAGCGGGTTGCCCCGTGCGCGGCGTCGCGATTCCCCTGTCGGCGACTCGCCGAGTCAGTCAGCTAGATAGTTAGTTGCAGGAGCACATGATGAACGATCAACTCCCTTCGCCGCTCGATCACTGGGACGACACCACGCCGGTGTGGACGCCGTTCCGTTCGGCCCCGCACGCACATTGATGTCTGCCTTGATGTGCCGCCGAGGCCGATGCGGTCATTAGCGGCACGGCAGGCAGACAGTGCATATCTGCTTTGAGTGCACGACGCGCACACCACGACCGCATCGAAACTCTGTGCGGCGGCCGCGATGCCCTTCGCCGCGACACAATCACTGACGTTACTCGTCTGAAATTCGACGGCCGAATCGGCCTCGGGTCCGGAACCACAATTGACACTGGTGGATCCGCCGGCCAAGCCACATTCGCTGCAGTCCTTCGGGGCTTAACGAACGCACCTTGCGTGTTCATGCGGCGCTGACCCTGCTGATATCCGGAGTCGAGCCAGCGAACGAACATCTCGTTTCCGCAGGAAACAGTGCTCTTGCGAGCCGTCCATTCACACTTCCCAACACTCGCTCGCCCCGTCGCTTGCAATTTTGCGGATCGCTGGTCGCCTTCCGGTATCTAGCATGAGTACTCCCGATGATGACCCTATGGAGAGTGCCCGTGACAGCATCGAAAGAGCGCTACTTATCGCTCGACGGATCGCAGATATGTCCGAACATGACGGATATGGCGTTCAGGAAAGAAATACTCGAATTGCGAGACGAGGCGGTGGCGATTGTCGAACAGCGCCGAAGGGATGTGGTTCGCTGGAGTCCAGCCACCGAAGCGCGGGTTATCGAATGGTTCGGCTCGGCACATTTCGATACGATACGGCGGCTGATATTTGGACTCGGCGCCCTTGCCAGCGTGATGTCGAATCTTGGCCCGAGAAACTTCGTCCGAATCGACTCCGAGGCCGATCGCGCGACAGGATGCCTGCCGAATACACAACATCTCGACGCTGAAGTCGCACATGTCTGTCGTCCGGATACGTCAACCCATACCATCGCCATCAACCTCCCCTTTTGCTCGCTGCCCCGGCGATCGGCCGGCAATCTCTCTTCGCAGCAACTGACGATCGTTCACGAATGCGCTCATTTTGCAGACACATTCGGTGCCGACGATCATGCGGGAGCATACGGGCGCTCGGCTTGCGCCCAGTTCGCAAAGCGCTTTCCGGACAAGGCGATCAGCAACGCGGACAACATCGCGTGGTTCATTCTGGCACGTTAGATCGGAGCGACTCATGCGACATGCCATTGCCACATTGACTGCCGCCCTGTCATTCCCGATGCAGGCCGATGCATGCAAGATCATGTTGACCGACAGCATGCAGTTGCCGATGAATGCAGTCGAAATCAACAACAGCGACAGACTGTCCGTCGTCAGGCACTACCTGACCGCCAAGGAGTGGACGCGCGAGGGCACCGCTGCATCGATTGAAGCGACAGCCTACGATTGGGAAAAACAACCGGTTCAACTCGCTCAACAACGCGGCGCACAGATGAAATCATTCCTCGTGCAGCTCGGCATGGTGCCCGATGACATCCATGTCGGCGAGCGAATCGTGTCGCGCCGGAACGGCAAGCTCGATCCCGACGACGCAAAGCAGCTTTGGGTTCAGTTCGTTCCCAAGTGCCCGCCCGAGGGGTGCCAGAGTCTCTGCAACTCGGCCGGTACACCTGGCGTCGCCAGTTATGCACTGACTCCCGAGACACCCGGCCCCCCGCCCGGTTCGTACCGTTTTACGTGCGACGATGACAGGGAACCCGCGCCGGCACGTTTCGTGACGTCCGAGCGCTGGACCGCTCGCACGCGCAACCAATCGCTGTTTTTGCGGGATGGGGACAAGAAGCCGCTTGCACACGTCTGCTACCGGATCAGCACAAGTGCAAAGCAGTACATCGGAATGACGGATGAGCACGGTCAAACTGCAACCATGCAGCTATTGGGGCCTGAATACACGCGGATCGAACTCAAGATCGCCCGACCCACGCAGTGATTCCCTACGCCCGGTCGCTCCGGGCGACACAGCGTCACCCGGAGCGCTGCGACACGCGGACGATCAAGCTGCTTCCACGCGTCGCTACGTTAATTTACCGGCGCGGCACCCCGTCGCGCCATTCGCCCCAGTGCGTCACGATGTCCTGCACGAGCGGATTGCCCGCGCGATACAGGTTTTCGGTCGCCGGGGCGAAGCCGCCCTGGTCCGCGTAGTTCAGCAGGTTGTCGGCACTCGTCTGCCCCGCATACGGCCGGTCGAAATCCGACCCCGTGCGCAGCACCGCGACGCGCGACAGGTCGACCCGCTTCACGCTCGCCGCGCGCTTGAGCGCTTCATACGTCGCGTTGTCTTCCTGCGCGGTCATGCAGTACGTGCCCTTGCCGTCGGTCAGGATCTTCGTCCACTGGCGCGCGCGTTCGCCGATCAGCGTGCCCGAGAACCACGTGTTGCCCGATGACGTATCGCACTGGATCACCGTCGGCGGCCGGTTCGCCGGCGCGTAGTTGAACTTCGCACGGGCGGCCTGCGCCTGCGCGCTGTCGGCAAGCACGACGTTGCGCGACAACGCGACCGCGGCGTCGGTCAGTTGCGGGTTGAGCTGGAACACTTCGGTGCGATAGTCGAGCGGCGGCTTGTCGTTCGGGCTCTTCGTGTTGATGCCGAGGAAGCCGGTGTTCCAGCCGGCCGGAATCTCGCGTGCATCGAGCTCCCACTGCAGGCTGAAATCGACGAGGTATTTCGACCACGCGGCCGAACCGACCGTGCCTTGCGCGGGGTCGACGCCCGCGATGCCGGAGATCAGGAAGTACGTGCGGCGCAGATCGAAGCGCTGCGAGAACGTGAGCGCCATGATCGTCGCCGACGCGTTCGCGTAGCCCATGCCGGTCGTGACCACGCATACGTCCTGCTTGTTGCAATGCACGTTCGGATAGTCGGGCGACAGGCCGGGCACGGCGATGTCGCGCCACGGGCCGATCCGGTCGAGCCAGGCCTGACCCTCCGGACCGAACATCGTGATGATCATGACCTTGACCGGGCGGCCCTGTGCACCGGTCTCGGCGAATGCATTGTTGCCCGCGTTGTTGCCCTGGTTGTCCTGCGCGATCGACGGCGCGGTCGCACAGGCGGCGAGCGAGAATGCAGCGGCGGAAAGAATGGAGCGAGTCAGCATCGGCGTTCCTTGTTTCGAGGATGTTGGGTGAGAACGGCTCTCGTAGACTGCGCGTCGGAGTATAGAACGCGCGTGCCCGATGCGGAACCCGACTACGAAACGACGCCGGTGCGTCGGTGTGGGTGCGGTGTGCGCGGAAATCGCGGCCGACATGCCCTGCGCGCGAATCCATACCGTCAGGAATACTATCCGGTTGATCGACGTCGACACGCCAATCGCACCGGCATCCACGTCACCCGGCGAACCGCTACAACCGCGCCAGCCCTGCCACCCCGTAACCCAGCACGACCAGCGCCGCAACCACGTGGCTCGCCGCGAGCAGCCCCGGCGACTTCACGATCCGGCCGATCACGCTGCCGCCGAATGCGAACACGAGCTGCCCCGCGAGGCTGCCGGCAAACACGCACGCGGCACCGAGCAGCCAGTGCCGATGCGCACCGGCGGCAGCCGTTGCATAGCCATAGAACAACAGGATCGTGAGCGGGTTCGCCAGCGTGACGAAGAACATCGATGAAAACGGGCGACTGCCCGGCGGCTGCGCATCGCCATCGAGCGTGCGGCGACGATCCCGCAGCGCCTGCCACAGCATCCGTGCCCCCATCGCGAGCAGCACGAGCGCACCGACCAGACGAAACAGCGACAGATGCGCGGCGAGCGTGCTCGCCAGCATCGCGCCGAGCGTGAACGCGACGACCGCATAGCAGCCGTCGGCCGTCGCGACACCCACTGCCGCGCGCACGCCGCTCGCGGTGCCGGCGCGCATCCCGTAGTTCGCGATCATCAGCGCAACGGGCCCGACCGACAGCGCGATCATCAGCCCGAACAGGAAGTCGTTCATCGGTCGTCGATGCCTTCGATGGAAGGCATCGATTCCAGCGACCGCGAAATTATCCGGCGTGGCGCTTCGGCGTCACGCGACATCGACGCGCGCCGGCCCGTCCACCATCTCGCCGATCACGCCCGCGCGATCGAAGCCGTCGGCACGGAAGCATGCGAGCACATCATCGACGGCCTCGGGCGCGCACGCGACCAGCAGGCCGCCCGACGTCTGCGGATCGGTCAGCAGCGCCTGTGCGACGGGCGGCAGCGTGTCGGCCAGCTGCACGTCGGAGCCGTACGCGGCCCAGTTGCGGCCCGACGCGCCGGTGAACACGCCGTCGGCGACGAATGCCTCGACGCCCGCAAGCCACGGCAGCGACCCATAGTGCACGCGCGCGGTGAGGTGCGCGCCGCGCGCCAGTTCGAGCGTATGGCCGAGCAGGCCGAAGCCCGTCACGTCGGTCAGCGCATGCACGCCCGGCAGCGCGGCAAGTTCGGCACCCGGCCGGTTCAGCTTGGTGGTTGTCGCGACCATCTGCGCATAGCCATCGGCATCGAGCTGGTTCTTTTTCAGCGCGGCGGACAGCACGCCGACGCCGAGCGGCTTGCCGAGCACGAGCACGTCGCCCGCACGCGCGGCCGCATTGCGCTTCACGCGCGACGGATGCACGACGCCGATTGCCGCGAGCCCGTAGATCGGCTCGACCGAATCGATCGAATGGCCGCCCGCAACCGGGATGCCGGCGTCCGCACAGACCGATTCACCGCCGCGCAGCACGGCCGCGATCGTTTCGTGCGGCAGCACGTTGATCGGCATGCCGACCAGCGCGAGCGCGAGGATCGGCTTGCCGCCCATCGCATAGACGTCGGACAGCGCGTTGGTCGCGGCGATGCGGCCGAAGTCGAACGGATCGTCGACGATCGGCATGAAGAAGTCGGTGGTCGCGACGATCGCCTGCTCGTCGTTGAGGCGGTAGACGGCTGCGTCGTCCGACGTCTCGGTCCCGACCAGCAGATCCGGGAACAGCGCGGGCGGCGTCGCGCGCTTCAGCAGCTCGGACAGCACGCCCGGCGCAATCTTGCAGCCGCAGCCGCCGCCGTGCGACAGGCTCGTGAGGCGCGGAACGGCAGGCTGGGCTTGGGTGGCTTCGGTCATGGTCGGCATCCGGTGAATAACAACACGCCATTATCGACAATTCCATGCGAGTGCGCCCGATACCCACATAATGACGGCGCCCCCTCCGCTCCTGCCCCTGTCCGCCCCTTCGTTCATGGATCACCTCTTCATCGGCCTCGTGCTGTGCTCCGCGTTGCTGCACGCGATCTGGAATGCCTTCCTCCACGTCAGCGAAGACCGGCTCGTCCAGCTCGGCACGATGTCGCTGCCGTATTTCGTGTTCGGCATCGCCGGCGCCGCGCTGCTGCCCGCGCCGGCGCCCGCCGCGTGGCCGTACATCGCCGGGTCGGCCACGCTCGAGGTTGCGTACTGCTTCACGCTGGCGCGCGCGTACCGTAGCGGCGAATTCGGGCAGATCTACCCGATCGCGCGCGGGATCTCGCCGCTGCTCGTGTCGGTACTGGCACTCGTATTTCTTCACGAACAACCGACGCCATTCGGCTTCGCAGGCATCGCGCTCGTGTCGTTCGGCATCATGTCGCTCGCGCTGCGACGCGGCTTCCGGTTCTCCGGCGAAGGCGTGCCGTTTGCGCTGCTCACGGGCGTGTTCATCGCCGCCTATTCGATCTGCGACGGCATCGGCTCGCGCGTGTCGGGCAATGCACTCGGCTACATCGCATGGGTGTACGTGCTGTGGAGCGTGCCGCAGTTCGTGCTGGTCTGCGCGGTGCGTGGCGGCCCGCGCGCGGTGCTCGGCTCGCGCACCGCGCTCACGCAGGGCGCGATCGCCGGCACGATCTCGCTCGCCGCGTACGGCATCGTGATCCTCGCGTACCGGTACTTGCCGGTCGGGACGGTGTCGGCGCTGCGCGAAACGAGCTCGATCTTCGCGGTCGCGATCGGCTGGCTCGTGATGCGCGAGCGGCCCGGCGCGCAGCGGCTCGCCGCGTGCGCGCTGGTGGTCGCGGGCGCGGCGCTGATCCGGCTGTAAGCCGAAAGCACGCGCCCGCGGCCTGCCGCCGCGTCAGAACTTGTGGCGGATGCCCGTCACCGCGACGATCTGCGTGCGCGTGCTCGACGGATTCGAGATCCCTTCGATCGCGGCCACCGCGTTCGACGACGCGCGCTGGTAGAACGCGTTCACGTAGACATCGGTGCGCTTCGACAGGAAATACTGCGCGCCGACGCTCGTCTGCAGGTAATGCGAGCTCGGCTTCGGCCCCTGTGACGCCAGTACCTGCGTATAGGTTTCACCGAGCGCGAACTGCAGCGCGGGCGTCATCAGGTAGCGCACGCTGCCCTCGTAGTTGTTGAAGCGCATCGCGCCGCCCGTCTGCAGGTTGAACAGCGAGCTCGTGTACAGCAGCCCGAACGTCGCGGCGCCCCACGCATACGCGCCGCCCGCGCCCCAGATCTGCTGGCGCGTCACGCCCTTGATGAACGTGTAGTAGTTGTCGGACGCCGCTGCCCCGGTGGTATCCAGCGCCGGATGATCGACGCGCACGTAGGCCGCACCGAGTTGCAGCGGCCCGTTCTCGTAGCTCGTGCCGAGGCTCCACACGCGGTTTTGCGCGAACGACGTCGAATTCGAGAAGCCGTACAGGCCGACCGCGCGCAGTCCGTACCACGTGGGCGTCTGATACTGCACCGAGTTGTTGGTGCGGAACGTGTTGTTCAGGTCGTCGGTGTCGAACGGATGCAGCGCGTACTGCGTGAGCGCGGTGGTCGCGCCGATCTGCAGCGGCTCCAGCACTTCCTGCGCCGCGTTGTACTGGCGGCCCATCGTCAGCGTGCCCCAGCGGTCGTTCTCCAGCCCGACGTATGCCCGGCGCCCGAACAGCCGGCCGCCCTGGCTCGCGGCGCCGCTCTCGATGTTGAAGCCGTTCTCGAGCCGGAACACCGCGCGCGTGCCGCCGCCGAGGTCTTCCTTGCCGAGCAGCCCGAAGCGCGTGCCCTGCTCGTTGCCGCCGGTCGCCTGCCACGCGGCGTGGCCGTTCTGGTTGTTCGTGTACGTGATCCCCGAATCGACTACGCCGTACAGCGTCACGCTCGACTGTGCATGCGCGTGCATTGCACCCGCCGCCGTTGCGATACCTGCCAGCGCGACCGCCATCCCTTTTCGTTTCATCTCCGACCCCTTTTATCGATTGAATATGGGGAGCGATTTATTTCGCTCGAAACGTGTTTTATTGAATAAAACATCGTCTTATTCATTGTCGAATTCGGTGATTTGAAGCGTCAAGCGATGCCAAAAATCGCGCACGGGAATCAAATACCCTCGAATCGCCAAGTGTTTCGAGGAATGAAACAAGCCCAATAACCACGGGCATTTCAGCCCGATCGCAACGCGTAATCCCGGTATCGAAAAAAGCCCTTGACCGCGATTTTCAGTCGTTGTGAAATATTGATACGCTGTTTTAATGATTAAAACAAACACACGAGACGCTTCGAGAAACTAGGTAAAGAACCTGATCCCCATGCTGACGTTTAATTGCAACAACGCGACTGCCGATGCATCGCCCGCGCATTTCATCGCGACGCCGACGGTGCCGGCCCTGCCGATCGTCGTCGACTCGCCGCACAGCGGCATCGCGTATCCGCCGGACTTCGCCACCGTCGCACCCGACGACGCGATCCGCACCACGTGGGACGCGTACATCGACGAACTGTGGGCCGGCGCCCCCGCGCACGGCGGCACGCTGCTCGGCGCGACGTTTCCGCGCGCGTACATCGATCCGAACCGCGCGGAAACCGACATCGACGAAACACTGCTCGCCGAGCCGTGGCCCGAGCCGCTGTCGCCGCAGCCATACACGCAGCGCGGGATGGGGCTGATCCGGCGCGACGCGCTGCCCGGCGTGCCGCTGTACGACCGCAAGCTGTCGCTCGCGGAAGTGCGCCACCGGATCGACGCGTATTACCTGCCGTACCGCCGCGCGCTCGCCGGCATCGCCGAGCCGCTGCACGCCGCGCACGGCGCGCTGTGGCACATCGATTGCCATTCGATGAAGTCGCGCGGCAACGCGATGAACGTCGACGCGGGCGAATTGCGTCCGGACGTCGTCGTCAGCGACCGGCGCGGCACGACCGCGGATCCGGCCTTTACCGCGTGGACCGCGCAGTGGTTCACCAACGCCGGCTATCGCGTGCAGGTCAACGACCCGTACCAGGGCGGCGACCTGCTGACCGCGCTCGCCGACCCCGCACGGCAGCGCCACAGCATCCAGATCGAATTCAACCGCGCGCTGTACATGGACGAGGCCGCATTCGCGAAACATGCGGGCTTCGCCACGCTGAAACGCTCGGTCGACGCGTATCTCGACGCGCTCGCCGATTACGTCCGCGCGCGCATCGCGCCGCAGGGAGACCCCGCATGACGACCTACATCGTCGACGCCGTCGACAGTGCGCTGAAGCTGCTGACCTACGTGGCCGAGCACCCGAACCTCGGCGTGACCGAGCTGGCGTCGCAGCTCGGCATCAACAAGTCGCGCACGTACCGGATGCTGTGCACGCTCGAACTGCATCGCTTTGTCGTGCAGGACCCGCGCACGTCCACCTATGCGCTCGGCCCGCAGGCCTTCGTGATCGGCGTGGCCGCGTCGCAGCAGAACGCGCTCGTGCGCGCCGCGCACCGGCACATGCTCGCCCTCAATCAGGCGATCAACGAGACCATCGTGCTGCGTGTACGCGAAGGGCTCGAATCGGTGTGCGTCGCGCGCTGCGAAACGACGCACACGGTGCGCACCGTCGGCGCGGTCGGCAATCGCCGGCCGATCAATTTCGGCGCATCGGGCAAGGTGCTGCTCGCGTTCGCGCCCGACCCGGTGCGCGACGAATATCTCGCGAAACTGCGCCGAAACGGGGAGGCCGACGATCCGGCGAAGCTCGCCGGCGAACTCGACGCGATCGCGCGCAAGGGCTACGCGGTGAGCAGCGGCGAGGTGACGCCCGGCGCGGTCGGGATCGCGGTGCCGGTGCGCGACCTGACGGGCGCGACGGTCGCCTCCGTCAGCGTGACGGGCCCCGAGGTGCGCGTGAGCCACGCCGACATTCCCGACTATCTCGAACGCCTGCAGGCGTGCAGCCTCGCCATTTCCGCCGAACTCGGCTACGTCCCGGCGCGCGCCGCGCTGCAACCGGCCTGACGGCCCGCTTCTTCTTCGACGAGGATCCGATGTCCGCCTCTTCCCCGAACCCGGCCGGCGCGCACGGCGCCGACACGCCCGCACTCGCGGCCGACGATCCGGCGGCGCTCGCCGGTCACAAGCCGCATCCGCACGGCAAGATGCTGCACCCCGTCGTGATGATGCTGTGGGTGCTCGCCGCGGCGATCGCGCTCACGTGGCTCGTCGACTCGGGCCAGTTCGCGCGCGACGGCCGGCTCGTCGTGCCGGGCACCTATCACGTGGTGCCGAAGACCACCGCCCTTTCCACGCTCGTCGCGCCGGCCGTCAGCCACAGCACGTCCGCGCAGGCGCTGCCGGCCAGCCTCGTCTCGGCGTTCGTCGCGGTACCGCAAGGGCTGCTTAAGAACGCGCCGCTGATCGTGATGGTGATGTTCGTCGGCGGGATGTTCGGCGTGATGCGACGCACGGGTGTCGTCGATGCCGGCATCGACCGGCTGCTGCAACTCACCGGCAACAACGCGTATCTGCTGACACCGATGCTGATGATCCTGATCGGGCTCGGCAGCACGCTGCTCGGCTTCATCTCCGAGTACCTCGTGATCATTCCGATGGTGGTCGTGATCGCGCGGCGCCTGGGTCTCTCCGACCTGTTCGCAGTCGCACTCGTCGCGCTCGCCGCGAAGATCGGCTATATCGCGTCGGTCACGAATCCGCTCGCGCTCGCCGTCGCGCAGCCGCTGGTCGGCGTGCCGCTGTTCAGCGGCGTCGCGCTGCGCGCGGCCGTGTTCGTCGTATTCCTGACGATCGGCATCCTGTACCTGCTGCGCTACGTGCGCAACACCGGCTATCGGGCCGGGCAGACCGCCGCGGGCCATGCCGCGCACGCGGCCGCGAAGCTGTCGCTGCGCCACAAGGCGACGCTGGTCGTGTTCGCCGCAGCGGTCGCGATGCTGATCTACGGCACGCGCGAGCTGAAGTGGGGCAACGTCGAGCTGGCCGCGTTCTACACGGCCGTGAGCATCGCGACGGCCATCATCGGCGGGCTCGATTCGCGCAGCGCGGCCGACGCGTTCGTCGACGGGATGAAGAACATGATGCTTGCCGCGCTGCTGATGGGGCTCGCCGCTTCCGTCGAGCTGCTGCTGCAGAACAGTCTCGTGCTCGACACGCTGATCAACTTCTTCACGCGGCTCGCGGACGGGCAGTCTCCAGTGTGGGTCGCGAACGGGCTGATGGGTGTGCAGATGGTGCTCGACGTGTTCATTCCGTCGGTGTCGGGCAAGGCCGCGGTCAGCATGCCGATCATCGGGCCGATCGCGCAGCTCTCGGGCGTGAGCGGCCAGACGTCGGTGCTCGCGTTCGTGCTCGGCGGCGGGCTGACGAACCTCGTCACGCCGACTTCAGGGATGCTGCTCGCGTATCTGGCCACCGCGCGCGTCGATTTCGGTGCGTGGATCCGCTTCGTGCTGCCGCTGTTCCTGACGCTGCTCGCGCTGTCGTGCGTCGTGCTGACGTTCGCGGTGTGGATCGGGTATTGAGGTTCGCCCGCAGGCACGGCAGGACGCGCATGCTCTCCCGGACGTCGAGAGAGCATGACGCCGTCCCGCCTCGATGGCGACGACGGGCATCGCAACGCCATGCCGCCACCGGCAGCGCCGTTCAAGCCACCTCGACCGCCTTGCCGAACGCCCGCTCGTCGATCGCCTCGGCCAGCGTCGCGAACGCGGTCGCGATCTCGTCCTCCGGCACGCACGCATAGCCGAGCAGCAACCCCGACGCCGCCCGTTCGCGGTCCGCGTAATACCCGGACAACGGCCGCACGACGATATTGCGTTCGAGCGCGGCCTGCGCGACCGCGCGATCGTCGACACCTTCCGGCAACTGCGTGACCAGATGCAGCCCCGCATCGCTGCCGAGCGCGTGCAGCGTGTTGCCGTAGCGTTGCGCGACCGCGTCGAGCAGCACCTCGCGGCGCTGCCCGTACAGCGTGCGCATCTTGCGGATATGCGACACGAAGTGCCCTTCCGCGATGAATTCGGCCAGCACGGCCTGCTGCAGCAACTGCCCTTCGCGATACAGCTCGGCGCTCGCGGTCGCGAAACTTTCCGCGAGCGGTTCCGGCGCGACCAGGTATCCGACCCGCAGCCCCGGGAACAGCGTCTTGCCGAAGCTGCCGACATAGATCACCTGCCCGGACGTATCGAGACCCTGCAGCGACGCGAGCGGCCGGCTGCCGTAGCGGAATTCGCTGTCGTAGTCGTCCTCGATGATCCAGCAGCCGTGCTGGCGCGCATATTCGAGCAGCATCCGCCGCCGCGCGAGGCTCATCACCATCCCGAGCGGGTACTGGTGCGACGGCGTGACGAGCATCAGCTTCGGCGGCTCGGCGAGATCGGCGGCCGACGGCGCGATGCCTTCGTCGTCGACCGGGATCGGCCGCGTCGTCAGCCCCGACACGTTCAGCACGCTGCGCACGCCCCAGTAGCACGGGTCCTCGGTCCAGATCGCGTCGCCGGGATCGGTCAAGAGCCGCACTGCGAGGTCGATCGACTGGTGGATGCCGGTCGTGATCACGATCTGCTCGGGCGTGCAGCGCACCGAGCGCGACGTGCGCAGGTAGTCGGCCAGCGCCTCGCGCAGCAGCGCGAGCCCGCCGCCCGGCGCGTAGGTCAGCAGGTCGGGGCGCAGCCGCCGCCAGTATTTGTTGTGCAGCCGGGTCCACACACGTGCCGGAAATCGCGACACATCGGGCACGCCCGGCATGAACGCGCCGCCCTGCCGTTTCGACACGCCGGCGCCTTCGACGAGCCGCGTACCGCGCGCGGACAGCCGCCGCGCGGACGGCTGCACGAGCGCCGGGTGGGTGGCGGCCGCGTCGGGCGGCGCACCGACGATCTCGTCCGGCGCGCTGTCGGCGACGAACGTGCCGCGGCCGGTCGCCGAATTCACGTAGCCTTCGAGTGCAAGCTGTTCGTAAACCTGCGTGACCGTGTTGCGCGCAATCCCGAGCTCGGCGGCCAGGAGCCGCGACGACGGCACGCGCGTACCGGCCGGCAGTTCGCGCGACAGGATCGCCTGTTGCAGCAGCCGGTGAAGCTGCCGGTAGATCGGCTGTTCGCCGCCGCGCACGAGGCGCTGCGCCAGCCAGTCCGACAACACGCTCGCGCGCATGATTGGCTCCTGAATATTTATTGAAATGGCTCTGATTGTCAGAGCCAAATGTGATTATAGTCGCCTCCATGGGCTGTCGAAGCGCCCGATTTTCTACTCACCGGAAAGAACATCAAGGAGATGACCGTGAAGAATGCCGACCTGCAGGCCCGCAAGAACGCCGCCACCCCGCGCGGCGTTGGCGTGATGTGCGATTTCTACGCAGCCCGCGCCGAGAACGCGGAACTGTGGGATGTCGAAGGCCGCCGCTTCATCGATTTCGCCGCCGGCATCGCGGTGCTGAACACCGGCCACCGCCACCCGAAGATCGTCAAGGCGATCGCGGATCAACTGAACAACTTCACGCACACCGCTTACCAGATCGTCCCGTACGCGTCGTACGTCGAGCTGGCTGAAAAGATCAACGCACGCGCACCGGGCGATTTCCCGAAGAAGACCGCGTTCTTCACGACCGGCGCAGAAGCCGTCGAGAACGCGATCAAGATCGCGCGGGCAGCGACCGGCCGTCCGGGCGTCATCGCCTTCTCGGGCGGCTTCCACGGCCGCACGATGATGGGCATGGCGCTGACTGGCAAGGTCGCGCCGTACAAGCTGAACTTCGGCCCGTTCCCGGGCGACGTGTTCCACGCCCCGTACCCGAACGCCGTGCACGGCGTGACGACCGCCGACTCGATCAAGGCGATCGAGATGCTGTTCAAGGCCGACATCGATCCGAAGCGCGTTGCCGCGATCATCTTCGAACCGGTCCAGGGCGAAGGCGGCTTCTACGCGGCGCCGGCCGAATTCGTGCGCGCGCTGCGCAAGATCTGTAACGAACACGGCATCCTGCTGATCGCCGACGAAGTGCAAACGGGCTTCGCGCGTACCGGCAAGCTGTTCGCGATGCAGCACTACGACGTGCTGGCCGACCTGATCACGATGGCGAAGAGCCTCGCGGGCGGCATGCCGCTGTCGGGCGTCGTCGGCCGTGCGGACGTGATGGACGCGGCAGCGCCCGGCGGCCTCGGCGGCACGTACGCGGGCAACCCGCTGGCCGTCGCATCGGCCCACGCGGTGCTCGAGATCATCGACGAAGAGAAGCTGTGCGAGCGCGCGACGCAATTCGGCGACGTGCTGAAGGCGAAGCTGAACGCGCTGCAGGCCGACGTGCCGCAGATCGCCGACGTGCGCGGCCCGGGCGCGATGATCGCGGTCGAGTTCCTGAAGCCGGGCTCGGGCGAGCCGGATGCGGAATTCACGAAGCGCGTGCAGACGCGTGCGCTCGAGCGCGGCCTGCTGCTGCTCGTGTGCGGCGTGTACTCGAACGTCGTGCGCTTCCTGTTCCCGCTGACGATCCCGCAAGCCGTGTTCGACGAAGCGCTCGTGATCCTCGAGGAAGTGCTGAAGGAAACGGTCGGCGTGCCGGCCTGAGTTTCCGTCGACTTCATCAACTGAATGCGCCGCCGCCGTCTTCGTGACGGCGGCGGCCGTTTCATCCGTCCTATTCGAAGCAGGTGATTCATATGAGCACTGTTCAGGAAACCCTGGCACTGAAAGACCCGTCGCTGTTCCGCCAGCAGGCGTACGTCAACGGCGAATGGCAAGGCGCGACGAACGGCGAGACGTTCGAAGTCCGTAACCCGGCGACGGGCGGCCTCCTCGGCACCGTGCCGGCGATGGGCACGGCCGAGACGCGTCACGCGATCGAAGCCGCGAACGCCGCATGGCCGGCGTGGCGCAAGAAGACCGCGAAGGAACGCGCGGTCGTCCTGCGCAAGTGGCACGACCTGATGATGGAAAACGCCGACGACCTCGCGCTGATCCTGACGACCGAGCAGGGCAAGTCGCTGGCCGAAGCGAAGGGCGAGATCGGCTATGCCGCATCGTTCCTCGAATGGTTCGCGGAAGAAGGCAAGCGCGTGTACGGCGACACGATCCCGACGCCGGCGAGCGACAAGCGCATCGTCGTGACGAAGGAAGCGATCGGCGTGTGCGCGGCGATCACGCCGTGGAACTTCCCGGCGGCGATGATCACGCGCAAGGTCGGCCCGGCACTCGCCGCAGGCTGCCCGATCGTCGTGAAGCCGGCCGAGGCGACGCCGTTCTCCGCACTCGCGATGGCCGTGCTGGCCGAGCGCGCGGGCGTGCCGGCGGGCGTGTTCAGCGTCGTCACGGGCGACCCGAAGGCGATCGGCGGCGAGATGACGTCGAACCCGATCGTGCGCAAGCTGTCGTTCACCGGCTCGACACCGGTCGGCCGCCTGCTGATGTCGCAGTGCGCGGCGACGGTCAAGAAGGTATCGCTGGAGCTCGGCGGCAATGCACCGTTCATCGTGTTCGACGACGCGGATCTCGACGCGGCCGTGCAAGGCGCGATTGCATCGAAGTACCGCAACAGCGGCCAGACCTGCGTGTGCACGAACCGTTTCTACGTGCATGAAGCCGTGTACGACCAGTTCGCGCAGAAGCTCGCAGCAGCCGTCGGCCAGCTGAAGGTGGGCCGCGGTACGGAGCCGGGCGTCACGCAAGGTCCGCTGATCAACGAAGCCGCCGTGCTGAAGGTCGAGGCACACATCGAGGACGCGCTCGCGAAGGGTGCGACCGTCGTGACGGGCGGCAAGCGTCACGCACTCGGCCACGGTTTCTTCGAGCCGACCGTGCTGACGGGTGTCACGCCGGCGATGAAGGTCGCGAAGGAAGAGACGTTCGGGCCGCTCGCGCCGCTGTTCAAGTTCGGCAGCGACGACGAAGTGATCCGCCTCGCGAACGACACCGAGTTCGGCCTCGCCGCGTACTTCTACAGCCGCGACATCGGCCGCGTGTGGAAGGTGGCGGAAGCGCTCGAATACGGGATGGTCGGCGTGAACACGGGCCTGATCTCGAACGAAGTCGCACCGTTCGGTGGCGTGAAGCAATCGGGCCTCGGCCGCGAAGGCTCGCACTACGGCATCGACGACTACGTCGTGATCAAGTACCTCTGCCTCGCCGTCTGACGGTTCAGGGCCTGGCACTTCGGTGACAGGCCCTGACCGCCCGGCCGGAGCCGGGCGGTCCGACGCGGGCCGGCGTCCCTCTCCGTCGTGCCCGCGTCATCTCTCCCCCTCCTCGCCTCTCCCCCTCCGCACCGCTTTCACGGGACCGCGATCCCCGCATCGGCTTTGGTCGAACGGCCGACCGTCGTCATCAGGCCACGCCAGGCCCCCAAAGCCCCTCCTCTCGGACAAAACCGAAAAACTAAAACCCTCGCGATATCGATACAAGCGTGCACACACGAACCTTACAAATTTGATACGATTCAATTTCATTTTGAAAGGTTTCGGGACACCGGACCGAGGGTGCCGGCGCCCGGCGCGAACACAGTCTGAACGATTGGGCACCAGGCGCAGGCGGTCGTCGTGAATCTTCGAGCCACGCCAAACGAGGATGCTGTTCATGGAAAGCCACGTAGGACCAACGTGCCTGCGCGCCCAACTCAAGCGGGGGTTGCTCGAGATCAGAGTCGACACCGCCGCCCTGCCCCCTGCGAACCTGTTCGGTTTCGCAGAGCGCCGGAATCCCAAGCGAGCCTTCCTCTTCGTATCCAAGGTCCTGGGCCGCCACATCCCGGCGCGCCCGTCGATCATGGCCGCCAGCTTCGAGCGTCTGGCTGCCGGAATTCCGGCGGACCTGCCCGGACCGGTACTGGTGATCGGCATGGCCGAAACCGCCGTGGGTCTCGGTGCCGGCGTGCACCGCGCCTATCGTGCGGGCCGCCCCGACAGCGTGTACCTCACCAGTACGCGTCATCCGCTCGGTACCGACGTCTTCGCTCGATTCGAGGAAGAACACAGCCATGCGAGCGCTCATCTGATCCACTTCCCGGTCGATCCCGAGATTCGTGACCTGATGCTGAAGGCGCGATCGCTGGTCCTGGTGGACGACGAAGCCTCCACCGGCAAGACCTTCCTGAACCTGCACCGCGCATTGGTCGAAGCAGGTCTGAGCAACGTCGAGCGCGTGGTCACGTGTGTCCTGACGGACTGGACTGCCGGTACCGTTCGTCAATCCATCGGGGAACCGGTCACCGCGGTATCGCTGCTGACCGGCGCCTACCAGTTCCACGAGGATCAGTCCGCGCCCCTCCCGGATATGCCGGACGTCGGCGCCGTTTCCATGAGCGCATGGCCTCTCTCGCCCCGCAATGACTGGGGGCGCCTGGGCGTTCGGGATGTGGACGACACGCTCGCGCCGGACGTTCAGGTCCAGCCCGGCGAGAAAGTCATTGTCGTCGGTACCGGCGAGTTCGTCTGGCGTCCCTTCCTGCTGGCGGAGCGCCTGGAGCGATCCGGCGCGGATGTCCATTTCAGCTCGACCACCCGGTCCCCCATCGCCCTGGGCCACGCGATCGGGCACGCGCTGTCGTTCCCCGACAACTACGGCCTCTGTATTCCGAACTTCCTCTACAACGTGAAGCCCGGCCAGTTCGACCGGGTCCTGATCTGCACGGAAACGCCCGCTCAGGCACTACCGGCAGCGCTCGTCGAGGCACTGAACGCCGAGGTGATCGTCGATGAGCGGTAATCGCCCCCTGGCATTCGTCGACCTCGACGACACCCTGTTCCAGACCGCCCGCAAGATGGCGGAAGGCGTCCCGCGAACGGCGGCCACGCTGGACGTGCAAGGTCAGCCAAACGGCTTCATGAACCCGGTCCAGCACGCGTTCATCACATGGCTGCTGGCCACCGCCGACGTCGTTCCGGTCACCGCGCGCAGCGTGGAGGCATACGGCCGCGTCATGCTTCCCTTCGCTGAAGGCGCAATCTGCTCGCATGGGGGCGTCATGCTCCGTCCCGACGGATCGCTCGATCAAGGCTGGCACAGGCAAATGGTCGAGGCCCTCCGGAGCGTTCAGGACCGACTGCCGGCACTCAGCGAGGCCACGCTGGAGATCGGCAGGGGGCTCGGCTACGCACTCCGCGGCTGGGTGGTGGAAGAAGAAGGCTTGCGCCACTACGTGGTGGTCAAGCACAACGAGTCCGACGACTCGGTGCTCGCCGAGGTGCTGGCCGAAGTCCGGTCCCGGCGCATGTTGGACGGCATGCACGTTCACGCGAACGGCAACAACCTCGCCTTCCTGCCGACGGGGCTGGCCAAGCGCGCGGCCGTTCACGAGTGGTTGCGCCGCGACCGTGAGATCCACGGCGAGCGACCGGTCCTGGGCTTCGGCGACAGCATCACCGATCTGGGGTACATGGACCTCTGCCACATGTGGGCGACACCGGCGCGCAGCCAGCTTGCGAATTGGGTGACGGGGACGATCCATGGGTAATCGCCTCGCGAGCCTGAACACCGTCGGCAGCGGCAGCTACGCTCCCGAAGACGTGCACTTCCTTCTGCGACACGTGCGGATGAGCGTCACCGACGTCGAGGAGAAGGAGCGTCTGATTCAGACGAATCAAAAACACTACTCGGAAATGATCGGCCTCGAGCAGGCGCCCACCGACGTGCACAAGCGCCTTTACGCTCGCGCGCTGGTGCAGAACGGCGCCCGCATGGCTTCGGATGTGCAGTCCCTCGCGATGGCGCTGAGTGCCGCCTACACCGGGCCGGATATCGCTCTGGTCTCGTTTGTTCGCGCCGGCCTGCCGCTTGGCGTGCTGCTGCGCCGGGCACTCGTGGAGATGGGGCGCGACGCCCGCCACTACGGGATCAGCATCGTTCGCGATCGCGGGATCGACACGGTTGCGCTGGAAGCCATCATCCGGTTGCATGGCGCCGAAAACATCGTCTTCGTAGATGGCTGGACCGGCAAAGGTGCTATTTCCGGCGAACTCACACGGACCCTGGCGGACGACACGCGCTTCCCTGAAGGTCCGCGCCTCGTGGTTCTGGCAGATCCGTGCGGCCGTGCATGGCTGGCTGCCTCCGCGCAAGACTGGACAATTCCGTCCGGCATTCTCGGTGCAACCGTTTCCGGGCTGGTGTCCCGCACCATCTGGCCGGCTCAAGGCGGCATGCATGGTTGCGTGGTCTACGAACACCTGCGCGAACACGATGTCACGCGCGAGTTCATCGACAGGATCGACACCGAACGCCGGGCGCTGGCAAACGCTCGTCCTGCCGTTCCGTGGACCAACGATCAGCGACTGACGCTCCAGGCGTCCGCGGACGATGTGGTGTCCGCGTTGGCAACCCGCTTCGACATCGGCAACCTGAACCGCGTGAAACCGGGTATCGCCGAGGCAACCCGGGCGGTCCTGCGCCGTGTGCCGGATCGCGTACTGGTACGTGACCGCAATGACAGCGACGTTCAGTTGCTGCTGCACCTCACCGAACGCGCGGGCGTGACGGTAGAGGAAGCGGGCGCCGATCTGGGTCCGTACCGCGCGGCAACAATCATTCGGAACGCGAAATGATTAAAACCATTTCTCCGTTCGCCCTCGGGGCGACTCTGTACATGCCGGCCACCCGCAGCGACATTCTGGATGTGGTGTCCGGCGCCAGGATCCCGGAGCTGCGCTCGCTGGTGGTCTGTCTGGAAGACGCGGTGGCGGCAATCGACGTCGAAAGCGCGCTGGCGAACCTGCAGGCGCTCCTCATGAATATCGATGCCCGGGGCGGGCGCGCCGAATCCGGTCCGTTGCTGTTCGTTCGGCCACGTGATGCCGCGATGGCGGCGGTGCTGAACGACTGGCCGCTGATGAAGCACGTCGATGGGTTCGTCGTACCCAAGTTGACCCTGCAATCCCTGTCGTCGTGGGAGAACGCGGTCAGTCGTCCTGACCTGTACCTCATGCCCACACTGGAGACGGCCGACGTTTATGACCCGGGCGCAATGGTCGAGCTTGGCTCGGCCCTGAAGGCCAACCTGAACCGACGCATCATCGCGCTGCGAATCGGCGGCAACGACCTGATGGGTTGTCTTGGTCTGCGGCGCAATCCGGCCACCACGATCTACAGCACGCCCATCGGCTACGTGATCCCCATGCTTGCCGGAATCATGGGGGCTCAGGGCTTTGCCCTGACCGCCCCTGTATTCGAGCAACTCGCCACGCCCCATCTCCTGAACGAGGAATTGGAACTGGACATCGCTCATGGCCTGGTAGGGAAGACGGCCATTCACCCGAGCCAGATCCGCATCATCCAGGAGGCGCTGCGCGTGAGCCTCGATGACTTCAACTGCGCCACGCTGATCGTCAACGATGCGGCCCCTGCCGTTTTCAAGCACAACGGCGCGATGTGTGAGCCGGCCACCCACTACAAGTGGGCGGTCAACATCCTCGAACGCGCCAAGTGGCACGGAGTGAGGCCCACCGCCCCGAGTAGCAGCGAGCACGGCGTCCGACTGGCGGAGGCCGGCTGATGAGCATGGACACGCGTGAGGCTGGCCCAAAAGAAGCACGGCCTGCTGTTGTCCGCCGACTCGATGTCGGCCGAGCGGCAGCGGCGACTTGCGTCCGGACCACGCGTTCGCGGCGGTCGCGCAAGACGCGTCATGGCGACTCTTTCCCCGTGTGGCGGCAATCCCGTTCACGGTTTGGCAAAGCCGGGACCGGGGAATGTGACTCCGTCCGATCCCTCGCACGAACACTGAACACTGAAGATCAACAAGGAGCGTAAAGATGGCACTCACCCTGAGCAAGAATCAGAGCATCTCGCTGGAAAAAACCGCGGGCCGTGGCTTGACCTCGATTAGTCTCGGCCTGGGTTGGGACCCGGTGAAGTCCGGTGGCTTCTTCTCGAAGATGCTGGGTGGCGGCAGCAACGACATCGACCTCGATGCTTCCTGCATCCTGCTGGACGGCGACATGAAATCCGTCGATCTGGTCTGGTTCCGGCAACTGGAATCCAAAGACGGCGCCATCGAGCACTCCGGCGATAACCTGACGGGTGAAGGGGATGGCGACGACGAAACCATCCACGTCGACCTGCAGCGCCTGCCGGGCACCATCCAGCACCTGGTGTTCACCGTGAACAGCTTCCGCGGTCAGACGTTCGACCAGGTCGAAAACGCCTACTGCCGCATCCTCGACGACTCCCAAAACCAGGAGCTGGCGCGCTTCAACCTGGCGGAGAAAGGTCGCCACACCGGTGTCGTCATGGCTAGCCTCAGCCGTGGCGGCGGCGGCTGGGAATTCAAGGCGATCGGCCAGTCCACCCACGGCCGCACCGCGGACGATCTCGTCAATCTGGCGATTCAGGCGGTGCGAGCATGACGACGCTGGTACCTGGCGGCAATGCGCCGGTTGCCACCGGCCAATTGCGTGTGGACATCAACTACGCGCCGATTCCAGGCGCGGAGATCGATATCTCTGCATTCGCGCTCACCTCTGCCGCGAAAGTCCGGGGCGATGGCGACATGTGCTTCTACGGCCAAACCAGTGTCCTGGGTGGCGCGGTTCAGTTGACCACCACGACGGCCGGCCGGGCAACATTCACCGTGGATCTCGCCCGGATCGACCCTGCCGTCGAGAAAGTCGCGCTCACCGCGACCATCCATGAGAACAGGGCGACCTTCGACCGCGTTTCGATGCTGGCACTGGCCGTTACGGGCGGGATCGAGGCGCGGATCCCGACGGCCGGGATGAATGAGACTGCGCTGATCCTCGGGGAGCTTTACCGCCGTCAGGACGCGTGGAAGTTCCGCTGTGTCGCGCAAGGCTTTGCCGGCGGCCTGGAGCCGCTGGCAAAGCACTTCGGAGTCGACATTGCCGCGCCTTCCGCTAGCCCGACGCAGAGCCCTCCCGCGCCGGCGCCGGCGCCCGTACCGGCACCGGCGCCCGCACCGGTACCGTCTGGCGCGCCGACGTCCACGATCCGGCTCAGCAAAATCACGCTCGACAAATCACGCCCCAGCATCAGTCTGGAGAAGACCGCTGCCGGCTTCGGCGAAATCAAGGTGAACCTGAACTGGAACCAGGGCACGAGTGGCCTGCTCGGCGGCTTCCTCGGAAAACGCAATGCCATCGACCTGGACCTGGGTTGCCTGTTTGAAATGCAGGACGGACTCAAAGGGGCCGTGCAGGCGCTCGGCAAGCGTTTCGGCGATCTGCGTGAGGAACCCTACATCCAGCTGATGGGCGATGACCGTACCGGCTCGGTTGCCGATGGCGAGTGGCTTCGCATCAACGGGCAACAGTGGAACAAGATCGAACGCATCCTGATTTTCGCGTTCATCTACGACGGCGCTCCGAACTGGAAGGCAACTGATGGTGTTGTAACCATTTTCGTGCCTGGCCAGTCCGAAATCGAAGTTCGCATGAACGAGGAGGGAGGCCGCCACGGCATGTGCGCGATTGCCCTGCTTGAAAACGTGAACGGGGCCGTCAAGGTCTCGCGTCGCGTCGACTTCCATCCCGGACACGAGGAAATGGATCGTGCCTACGGCTGGGGTATGCGCTGGAAAGCAGGCTCCAAGTAACCACTGACCCGGCGGGGCCGTCCGGCCCCGTTCACAGAGAGAAAACACATGCTCGATTGGCTGAAAACCAACGCGGCCAAAGCCCGCGAAACCTTGACCATCGAAGTCGCCAAATTCAAGAACCGGACGTTCATGGAGGCAACCGCCAATGCGTGCGCGCTGATCTCCGCCGCGGATGGCGAGATCAAATCCGAAGAGAAGCTGAAGATGGTCGGCTTCATCAACAACTCCCCGGAATTGAAGGTCTTCAACCTGAACGACGTGATCAAGGTGTTCAGCGACGCCTGCGGCAAGTTCGAATTCGATTTCCAGATCGGCCAGGCCGAAGCGCTGAAGGCCATCGGCAAGATCAAGGGCAAGGACGGAGAAGCACGCTTGCTGGTGCGCGTGGCCTGTGCCATTGGCGCATCCGACGGCCATTTCGACGACAAGGAAAAAGCGGCTTGCCGGCTGATCTGCCTGGAACTCGGCTTGAACCCGGTTGACTTCGAACTGTAGGAAACCGAAACGTGGAAACGACACACATTGGCTTTCCGCCGTTGACCATGGCCGTATTCGTCGGGCTGGCGCTGGCCGCCCTGCTGCTGGACATGGTTACCCACCGCGACGACAAACCGATCACCCTCGCCCGGGCGTCCATCTGGTCGGTATTCTGGGTGGCCATCTCCCTTGCATTCGCCGGCTTCCTGTACGTGCAGCATGGCGCGGAAGTGGCCAGCCTGTTCCTTACCGGCTATGCACTGGAGAAGGTCCTCTCCGTCGACAACCTGTTCGTCTTCATGGCGATCTTCGCCTGGTTCAAGGTCCCGGACGGCTTGCGTCACCGCATCCTGTACTGGGGCATCATCGGGGCCATCGTATTCCGCGGTGTCTTTGTCGTCATCGGTACCGGCCTGCTTGCATTCGGCCCGTGGGTCGAGATCGCCTTCGCGCTGATCGTCGCGTGGACCGCCGTCATGATGCTCAAGGGCGGTGACGACGATGACGAGGAGAAGGATTACTCCCAGCATCTTGCTTGCCGCTTGGCGAAAAAGCTCTTCCCCGTATGGCCCAGGCTGCACGGCCACAACTTCTTCGTGAGCCGCAAGACGCTCGAGGCGGAAGGACGGACGGCCGGGAACGACAAGAGCCTGGCGGCGAAAGGCAACCTCTTCGCCACCCCGCTGTTCCTCTGCCTGGTGGTGATCGAAGTGTCCGACGTCCTGTTTGCATTCGACTCGGTCCCGGCAGTCATTGCGGTCAGCCGTGAACCTCTGATCGTCTACTCGGCGATGTTGTTCGCAATCCTTGGCCTTCGCACCCTGTATTTCGTCCTGGAAGCGCTGAAGCGCTACGTGGTGCATCTGGAAAAGGCCGTGGTCGTCTTGCTGTTCTTCATCGCAGCGAAGCTGGGCTTGAACGCGACCGAGCATCTGTTCCACCACGGCATCAGCATCTCCCCGAACACCAGCCTGCTCATCGTGCTGATAGTCCTGGCTATCGGAATCCTGGCCAGCGTGATCTTCCCGAAAAAGGAAGACGCGCAAGCCGAACATCAGTAACCCGTCACAACCCAAAGGAGCTGTTTTCATGGCACTGACTCTTCAAAAAGGCGGCAACCTCTCGCTCTCCAAAACCGACCCGAGCCTGACCAGGATCCTGGTTGGCCTGGGCTGGGACCCGCGCGCGACCGATGGCACCGAGTTCGATCTCGACGCCAGCGCGTTCCTGCTTGGGGCCAACGGCAAAGTCCGCGGTGAAGCCGACTTCATCTTCTACAACCAATTGCGCAGCCAGGACGGTTCTGTCGAACATACCGGCGACAACCGTACCGGCGCTGGCGACGGCGACGACGAAGTCCTCAAGGTCGACCTGAGCCGCGTTCCGGCCGACATCGACAAGATCGCCTTCACCGTCACCATCCACGACGCCGAAGCGCGCAAGCAGAACTTCGGCCAGGTCAGCAATTCGTTCATCCGCGTCGTGAACGAGACCTCCGGTGCAGAGGTGGTCCGCTACGACCTGGCGGAAGACGCCTCCACCGAAACCGCGATGATCTTCGCGGAGTTGTACCGCAGCAGCGGCGAGTGGAAATTCCGCGCCGTGGGCCAAGGCTACGCCGGCGGCCTGCGTGCCCTGGCCAACAGCTACGGCATGAACTTCTGAACGGTCTCCTCACCTGAACAAGGAATCACACCATGGCTGTCAGTTTGTCCAAAGGCGGTAACGTCTCCCTGTCGAAAGAGGCCCCGGACCTGAGCGAAGTCGTCGTCGGCCTGGGCTGGGACCCGCGCGTCACCGACGGCACCGAGTTCGACCTCGACGCCTCGATCTTCGTCACCGGTGAAAACGGTAAAGTCCTGAGCGACGCCAGCTTCATCTTCTACAACAACAAGAAGTCTGCCGACGGCTCCGTCGAGCACCTGGGCGACAACCGTTCCGGCCAGGGCGATGGCGACGACGAGCAGGTCAACGTGAAGCTCACTGGCCTGGCGGCCGATGTGAAGAAGCTGGTCTTCGCCGTCACGATTCACGATGCCGAGGCCCGCAAGCAGTCATTCGGCCAAGTGAGCAACGCCTATATCCGCGTCCTGAACAAGGCCGACAGCAAGGAAATCGCGCGCTACGACCTGTCCGAAGACGCCTCCACCGAAACCGCCATGGTCTTCGGCGAGCTGTATCGCCACAACGACGAGTTCAAGTTCAAGGCGATCGGACAAGGTTTCACCGGTGGCCTGAAGCCTCTGGCAGAAGCTCACGGTGTGAGCATCGGTTAATCCGAACGGCAGGAAAATCTCCAGCTTGACTGGTCGCGCCGTTCAGTTCTCGACTGAACGGCGCACGCCACGCACGACGTCGGTCGAAATGCGTGAAGACCAACGGTTCAAGCCACGATCACCGAAACACGTTCACCGCCTCCACCAACCGCGTCGCCTGCTGCTTCAGGCTCTCCGACGCCGCCGTACTCTGTTCGACCAGCGCCGCGTTCTGCTGCGTGATGTTGTCCAGATGCACGACCGCCTGGTCGACCTGCGCAACCCCCGTGCTCTGCTCCGCCGTCGACGAGCTGATCTCCGCGATCAGATCCGACACGCGCTTCACCTGCGTGACGATATCCTCCATCGTCTTGCCCGCCCCATCGACAATCCGCGCGCCCGACTCGACGCGATCGACACTCGCACCGATCAACGTCTTGATCTCCTTCGCCGCATTCGCGCTACGCTGCGCGAGCGCCCGCACCTCACCGGCAACCACCGCGAATCCACGCCCCTGATCGCCTGCGCGCGCCGCTTCCACGGCCGCGTTCAGCGCAAGGATGTTGGTCTGGAACGCGATGCCGTCGATCACGCCGATGATGTCCGAGATCTTGCGCGAGCTCGCCGTGATGTCGTTCATCGTTGCGACCACCTCGCTCACCGCCTGCCCGCCGCGCCCCGCCGCTTCGCTCGCGGACACCGACAACTGGTTCGCCTGCAGCGCCGTCTCCGCATTGCTCGACACGGTCGCCGTCATCTCGGCCATCGACGCGGCCGTCTGCTGCACGCTCGTCGATGCCTGCTCGGTGCGCGCGCTGAGGTCGTTGTTGCCCTGCGCGATCTCGTTGCTCGCGCGCTGCACGTTCAGCACCTGCTCGCTGACATCGTCGACGAGCCAGCGGAACATCAGCCCAAGCTGGTTGATCGTGCGCAGCGTCATGCCGATCTCGTCGACGCGATTCATCCGCACGCCGCTGCGGCTCTCGCCGGTCGCGACACGCAACGCCTCATCGCGCAACTGCATGAGCGGGCGCGCAATCTGCGCATCGAGCCACAGCCCCGCGGCGGCGGCCGCGCCGGCCGTCACCGCC
>NZ_JAAGPE010000539.1:0-3326 GCF_017104605.1 Burkholderia sp. Ac-20384
TGGCATGGAACGCCGGCTCGAACAGCGCGCGCAGCAGCTCGACTGGCTCGCGCGCCGGCTGGTGAGCCCGGCCGAGCGGCTGCAGCGGCAGCGCACGCACGTCGAGCAGCTCGCAGTGCGGCTGGCGTCGGCGGCGTCGCGGCCGGTGCGCGACGCCCGCGCGCGGTTCGCGCTCGCGCAGCTGCGCTGGCAGCGCGCACGGCCTGATCCGTCGCAGGCGCGCCAGGCGCTCGCGGGGCTGTCGCAGCGTCTTGCGCTGGCCTTGCAGCGCCGTCACGAACGCGACACGGCTCGCGTGTCAGCCTGTGCGGCAAGGCTCGAGGTACTGAGCCCGCAACGTACGCTCGAGCGCGGCTATGCGGCGCTGATCGATGCACAGACGGGCCGCGCGGTGCGCACGCCGAACGCGCTGAAACCGCAGCGCCGCCTGACCGTGCATCTCGCGGAAGGCTCGGCCGACGTGTCGCTCGCCGACGTGCAGCCGCGGCTGAGCGATACGATCTGACGTAACGGGTGCAAGCGGAGCGAAGGTTGCCGCAACGGACGCTTCGGGCGCGGGAACGGATGCTGCGCAGCGTCGGGTTCGTCCTGCCGGACGTTGCGCAAACATCGCTTTTCCGCATACCGCGGATAAATGGCCCGTGAGTTTGCGGGGTTATTCGTCCTCGCCTACAATCGGACGCTCGGCAGCATCCAACACAGCCTCCCTACATACTCAACGAAGGAATTGCCATGGCTCATACGCTCCCGCCGCTCCCGTACGCTGAAGACGCACTCGCGCCGACCATCTCGCTCGAGACGATCCAGTACCACTACGGCAAGCACCATCAGGCTTATGTGACGAACCTGAACAATCTGATCCCGGGCACGGAATTCGAAAACCTGTCGCTGGAAGAGATCGTGAAGAAGTCGTCGGGCGGCATCTTCAACAACGCCGCGCAAATCTGGAACCACACGTTCTTCTGGAACAGCCTGTCGCCGAACGGCGGCGGCGCACCGACGGGCGCGCTGGGCGACGCGATCAACGCGAAGTGGGGTTCGTACGACGCATTCAAGGAAGCGTTCACGAAGGCCGCAGTCGGCACGTTCGGTTCGGGCTGGGCATGGCTCGTGAAGAAGGCTGACGGTTCGCTCGACATCGTGTCGACGAGCAACGCAGCCACGCCGCTGACGACTGCCGACAAGGCACTGCTGACGATCGACGTGTGGGAACACGCGTACTACATCGACTACCGCAACGCACGTCCGAAGTTCGTCGAAGCGTTCTGGAACATCGTGAACTGGGACTTCGCAGCGAAGAACTTCGCGTAAGGTCCGGCGCCTGCGCGCCGCTACGGCGCGCGGCACCCCGCAAAAAAGCCCTCGAAACGAGGGCTTTTTTGTTTTCTGCCGTGGTGGAGCGTGCCGCGCGTGTCCGGTCAGGCCGGGACGCCGAGCCCCCAGCCGAGCGCGGCGCTCGCGATCACGACGGCCCACGGCGGCACGCGCCAGAACACCAGCGCGACGAATGCGGCGAGCGCGGCGGCCAGATCGCGCGGCGCCACGATCGTGTCGGTCCAGACCGGGTGACAGAGCGCCGCGACCAGCAGCCCGACGACGGCCGCGTTCACGCCCGCGAGCGCGGCCTGCATCCGGGTGCTGCGGCGCAGCCGTTCCCAGAACGGCGCGGTGCCGGCCACCAGCAGGAACGACGGCGCGAAGATCGACACCAGCGCGATCGTGCCGCCGAACCAGCCGTTCGGCGCGTTATGCAGCGACGCGCCGAGGAACGCCGAGAACGTGAACAGCGGCCCCGGCACGGCCTGCGCGACGCCATACCCGGCGAGGAACGCCGCATCGCCGACCCAGCCGGGCGCGACTACAGCCGCCTGCAGCAGCGGCAGCACGACGTGCCCGCCGCCGAATACGAGCGCACCCGTGCGGAAGAACGCATCGACGACGGCAAGCGTATCGGAGCGCAGCGTGCCGGCCGCGAACGGCAGCACCACGAGGAGCGCCGCGAACAGCGTGAGCCAAAGCATGCCTGCGCGGGGCGACACATGCAGCGGCAACGGATCGTGCGCGCCGCGCGCCGGCTGCTGCAGCAGCACGAGGCCGGCCAACCCGGCCGCGACGATCACCGCAACCTGGGTCCACGCGGCCGGCGCGAGCAGCGCGACGCAGGCGGCTGCGGCCATCAGCGTGGCGCGGCGTGCATCCGGGCACAGCGTGCGTGCCATGCCCCACACGGCTTGCGCGATCACGGCGACCGACACGATGCGCAGCCCGTGCAGCGCACCGGCTTCGATCGGCGCGCCCGTCGCATGCACGCCGAGCGCGAACAGCATCATCAGCAACGCGGACGGCAGCGTGAAGCCGAGCCACGCGGCGAACATCCCGGCGTAGCCGGCGCGCGCGAGGCCGATCGCCATCCCGACCTGGCTGCTCGCGGGCCCCGGCAGGAACTGGCACAGCCCGACGAGATCCGCGTACGCGGGCTCGGTGAGCCAGCCGCGCCGCGTGACGAACTCGGTGCGGAAGTAGCTGAGATGCGCGACCGGGCCACCGAACGACGTGAGGCCGAGCCGCAGGAACGCGACGAACACCGGCCACGGATGGTGGGAGGGAGCGGAGGCGGTCGACGTGCTCAAGGCGGTGCGGGCGGATGAACGGACGAGCCGCCACGATAGCGCAACGCGGTGACGGCGGGGAGGCCGCGCGACGGCGGTGCCGGGGCTCAGCGCAAGCTGTCGGGCAACCCGCTCGCGCGCCGCAGCGCGTCGACGTCGACGAGCTCGATCTCGCCGACGTGCAGCCGCACGACGCCGTCGGCCTGCAGCGCCTTCAGCAACTGGTTGGTGGTCTGCCGCGTCAGCGACAGCATCGCCGCGAGCTTTTCCTGCGACAGCCGGATATGGGTGCGGCCGGCGCTGATCCCGCCGTAGCCGTCGGCGATCATCAGCAGGCGGGCGGCAAGCCGCTGCGCAGCCGGCATCACGCTCATCGATTCGACGGTCAGGAAGCTCAGGCGCAGCTTCTGCGCCATCAGCAGCGCGAACTGCCGCCAGTATTGCGGCGTCGCGTCGAGGATTGCGAGCAGCGCGGCCTGCGGGACGTGCAGCAGCAGCGCGTCGTCGAGTGCGATCGCGTCGTGCGTGCGCGGCTGGCCGTCGAACAGCGCGATTTCGCCGAACCAGGTAACGGGCTCGGCGACCGTCAGCAGCGCTTCCTTGCCCTGCGGGTCGACCGCACCTATCGTGAGTGAACCGGTGAGTACCGCGTACAGGCCGCACGGCGGGTCGCCGCGCCGGAACAGCGCGTGGCCGGCCGGCAGCCGGCGCAGCGCC
>NZ_JAAGPE010000540.1:0-3405 GCF_017104605.1 Burkholderia sp. Ac-20384
GGGCGGCCTGGCGGCGCGACGCGTTACTTCCACTGGTACAGCATGCCGGCGCCGATCACCTTCTGACCGCCGCTGAAGCCGCCGTTGATCGACGCTTTCAGGTTCTCCGTGATGCGAGCCTGCATGTTGACCGCCATCGCCTTCTGGCCGAGGAAGGTCGACGTACCCACGCCCATCCCGAAGTTGGCGTCGCGATCGAGCTGCGGGATCGATGCCATCGCGCCGACTGCCGCGATACCCTGCTTCGCCATCTGGTCGGTCTGCTGCAGTTGCGAACCCAGCGAGTTGATCTGCGCCTGCTGGCCCGACAGTGCCGTCGACAGCGTCGTCTGCACTTGCGTCAGCTGGTTCACGTTCACCGCGTCGGTGCCTTGCGTACCCGGTGCGACGTTCGTGATCTGGCGCTGCTGCGTGTCGCTACCGACCGACACCACGTTCGAGCGGCCGCCGTCCGTCGAATTCGCGCCGATCGCCACCGAGTTCGAACCCGCGGTGACGGTCGGGACGTCGGTGCCCTTGCCGTTCATGTCGGCCGCGATGCCGTTGTTGTTGGCGGCGCGCGTCGTGTTGTTGTTGATCGTCGTCGACAGCGAGTTCAACGTGTTGTTGATGTTGGTCACGCCGGTCGACAGCGAGGCCACGTTGCTGTTCGTCGTGCTCAGGCCGGTGGACAGCGAGCCGATGCCGGTCGAGGTCGACGTCGACAGCGAGTTGACGTTGCTGTTCGTCGTGCTCAGGCCCGTCGACAGCGAGTTGATCGCGGTCGAGGTCGACGTGGACAGCGAGGCCACGTTGCTGTTCGTCGCGCTCAGGCCGGTGGACAGCGAGTTGATGCCCGTCGACAGCGACGCGACGTTCGACGCGGTCGACGTCGACAGCGCATTCACCGCGTTGTTCGTCGCGTTGAGCTGGCTGCCGTTGATCGCGTCCGTGCTGCTGGCCGAGATCTGGCCTGCCGCGACGTTCGTGATCTGGCGTTCCTGGCCCGGTGCGCCGACGCTCACCACGCCGACCGGCGAGCTGCCCGCGAAGAAGTACGTGACACCGCCGATCGTGGCGCTCGATGTCGGGTTCGCGGTGCTCGTGACCGAGTTCGCGCCGAGTGCGATCGAGTTGGCGACGTTGGCCTGTGCGTTCGTACCGAAGGCGAGTGCGTCGGCGGCGGTAGCCTTCGCAGCCGAGCCGTAGGCCTGTGCACCGACGGCGTTGGCCGTGGCCTGGTTGCCGAGTGCGATCGTGTTGTCGGCGAGCGCCTGGTTCGAGCTGCCGAGTGCGAGCGCGCTCGCGCCGTTGGCCGTGTTCGCGTTGCCGAGCGCCACTGCGCCGTTGCCGGTCGCCGTGTCGTTCGCGCCCATCGCCACCGCGCCGGTACCCGTTGCGATGCTCGGGTCGCCGATCGCGACTGCGCCGTCGCCGCTTGCCGTGTTGCCGGAGCCGATCGACACGGCCTTGCCGCCCGTTGCCGATGCGTTCTGGCCGATCGCGACCGCGCCGTTCGTCTGCGCGTTCGAACCGTCGCCGACTGCCACGCTGCTGTTGCCTGCTGCGCTGGCGTTCACGCCGGCGGCGAGGGAGTTGATACCCACCGCGCCCTTGTTGTCGTAGTTGCCTTGCGTCGTGCCGTTGTCGTTGACGCTGTAGTAGTGCGTCTTCGCGTCATTGATCGCGGTCGAGGTCGAGGTCGACAGCGACGACACCGAGCTGTTCGTGCTGCTCAGGCCGGTGGACAACGAGCCGATGCCGGTCGAGGTCGACGTGGACAGCGACAGGATCGTGCTGTTCGTGCTGCTCAGGCCGGTGGACAGCGAGGTGATGCCGGTCGAGGTCGAAGTCGACAGGGAACTGATCGAGCTGTTGGCCGACGACAGGCCGGTCGAGGTCGAAGTCGACAGGGAGCCGATCGAGCTGTTCGCCGACGAGAGGCCGGTCGAGGTCGAGGTCGACAGGGAACTGATCGAGCTGTTCGCCGACGAGAGGCCCGTCGAGGTCGAAGTCGACAGGGAGCCGATCGAGCTGTTCGCCGACGAGAGGCCGGTCGACGTGGAGGTCGACAGGGAGCCGATCGAGCTGTTGGCCGACGACAAGCCGGTCGAGGTCGAGGTCGACAGCGAGCCGATCGAGCTGTTGGCCGACGAGAGGCCGGTCGACGTGGAGGTCGACAGGGAGCCGATCGAGCTGTTGGCCGACGACAAGCCGGTCGAGGTCGAAGTGGACAGGGAGCCGATCGAGCTGTTGGCCGACGACAAGCCGGTCGAGGTCGAGGTCGACAGCGAGCCGATCGAGCTGTTGGCCGACGACAAGCCGGTCGAGGTCGAGGTCGACAGCGAGCCGATCGAGCTGTTGGCCGAGGAGAGGCCCGTCGAGGTCGAAGTCGACAGGGAGCCGATCGAGCTGTTAGCCGACGACAGGCCCGTCGAGGTCGAGGTCGACAGGGAGCCGATCGAGCTGTTGGCCGACGACAGACCCGTCGAGGTCGAGGTGGACAGCGAGCCGATCGAGCTGTTAGTCGACGACAGACCGGTCGACGTGGAAGTCGACAGCGACGTCACCGAGCTATTCGTCGAGCTGAGGCCCGTCGACAGCGAACCGATCGAGCTGTTCGCCGACGAGAGGCCGGTCGACGTGGAGGTCGACAGCGACGTGATCGAGCTGTTAGCCGACGACAGACCGGTCGACGTGGAAGTCGACAGCGACGTCACCGAACTGTTCGTCGAGCTGAGGCCCGTCGACAGCGAACCGATCGAGCTGTTGGCCGACGAGAGGCCGGTCGACGTGGAGGTCGACAGCGACGTGATCGAGCTGTTTGCCGACGACAGGCCGGTCGACGTCGAAGTCGACAGGGAGCCGATCGAGCTGTTGGCCGAGGACAGGCCCGTCGAGGTCGAGGTCGACAGCGAGCCGATCGAGCTGTTAGCCGACGACAGACCCGTCGAGGTCGAAGTCGACAGCGAGGTGATCGAGCTGTTGGCCGAGGACAGGCCCGTCGAGGTCGAGGTCGACAGGGAGCCGATCGAGCTGTTGGCAGACGACAGGCCGGTCGACGTCGAAGTCGACAGGGAGCCGATCGAGCTGTTAGCCGACGACAGACCCGTCGACGTGGAAGTCGACAGCGAGGTGATCGAGCTGTTGGCCGACGACAGACCCGTCGAGGTCGAAGTCGACAGCGAATCGATCGAGCTGTTGGCCGACGACAGGCCGGTCGACGTGGAGGTCGACAGCGAGCCGATCGAGCTGTTGGCCGACGACAGGCCGGTCGACGTGGAGGTCGACAGCGAGGTGATCGAGCTGTTGGCCGACGACAAGCCGGTCGAGGTCGAGGTCGACAGCGAGCCGATCGAGCTGTTGGCCGAGGAGAGGCCCGTCGAGGTCGAAGTCGACAGGGAGCCGATCGAGCTGTTAGCCGAC
>NZ_JAAGPE010000541.1:0-3292 GCF_017104605.1 Burkholderia sp. Ac-20384
TCGCGCTGCCGCACGCTGCCGCGCACCGCGACCGGCGCGCGCTGGTGGTCGACGACGACGACAACGCGCGCGAAACGCTCGGCGCGATGCTGTCGGCGCTCGGCATCGAAGCCGATCTGTGCAGCACCGGGCAGGAAGGCGTCGCGCGCTTCGGCACGTGCCATTACGACATCGTCGTGATCGATCTCGAGCTGCCGGACTTGAGCGGCTTCGAGGTTGCGCGGCGGATTCGCACGGTCGCGGTGCCCGACGACGACGGCCGGCATCCGGCGATCCTCGGCGTCAGCGCCTATGAATCGGCCGCGCTGCGCGAGAACAAGCGGGTGTTCGACGAATTCCTGCCGAAGCCCGTCCACCTGCGCGAACTCGGCGCGCTCGTCGAGAAGCTGCTCGCCTGAGCCGGTGCGCCAGCGAAGTGCCGCTTGTTGCCGCGTGCTGCCGCTTACTCGCCGATCAGGTGCAGCACGATATCGCGGCGGTGCGCCGCGCGGCGATGCTCGAACAGATAGATGCCCTGCCACGTGCCGAGCACCATGCGCCCTTGCTCGACCGGGATCGACAATTGCACCTGAGTGAGCGCCGTGCGCAGGTGCGCCGGCATGTCGTCGGTCCCTTCGGTGTCGTGCTCGTAGCGCGTGGCGTCCTCGGGCGCGAGCGTCGCGAAGTAGCGTTCGATGTCGCGCTGCACCGACGCATCCGCATTCTCCTGGATCAGCAGCGATGCCGACGTATGGCGGCAGAACACGGTGAGCAGGCCGGTGCGGATCGCCTGCTGGTCGACGAATGCGCGCACCTGCGGCGTGAATTCGACGAGGCCGCTGCCGCGCGTGTCGATGCCGATGTGCGTGATTGCCTGTTGCATCGCCTTGACCTCAGGCCAGCGCGGCGAAGCCGTCGGCTTCGATCTGCTTCGCGTCGGCCGGACGCACGACGCGCGCGACTTCGACCCCGTCGCGCAGGAACACCAGGGTGGGCCACAGCTTCACGCCGAACGAGCGGCCGAGCGGACGGCCCGGGCCATCCTCGATCTTCAGGTGCCGCACGGCGGGATGCGCGGAAAACGACGCCACGATCGCCGGCTGCGCGCCCGCGCAGATCCCGCACCAGTTCGCGCCGAATTCGATGACGGTCGCGCCGCCCAGTGCATCGACTTCCGCGCGCGTCGGCGCGTTGGCGGTGTAGCGTTGCTCGGTATCCATCAGGCCCTCGTGTGCGTTGGCGGAACAGGGCCGCGTGCGCCCGTGCGATGCGGCGGGTGCGGCCTACGATCTCCCACTGTAGCGGAAAAGCGCACGCGGTGCCGGGCGGTCCTGCCCGGCGCAAATGCCGTCGCGGCGCACCGCCGGGAATGACACGACAAGATTCGGAGCGCCGCGCCGTCGCGACAGGATCAGCATGCGGACTGATCCCTCAACGAAGGCACCAACCATGAACGCTGCGCATTGCGTCACCGAACCGAACATCCTCTATTTCGGCACGCCCGTCGTGCTGGTCAGCACGCTGAACGAAGACGGCACGGCCAATCTCGCGCCGATCTCGTCCGCGTTCTGGCTCGGCTGGCGCGGCGTGATCGGCATCGCCGCCAGTTCGCAGACCACCCGCAACCTGCTGCGCACCGGCGAGTGCGTGCTGAACCTGCCGTCGTCGGCGCAGGCGCACGCGGTCGACCGGATCGCGCGCACGACGGGCACCTACCCGGTGCCGGACGGCAAGCGCGCGAAGGGCTACATGTACGAGCCCGACAAGTTCGGCACGGCCGGGCTCACCGAAGCAGCGTCGCAAACCGTCGCGCCGCCGCGTGCGCTCGAATGCCCGGTGCACATGGAAGCGGTCGTCGCGGCCACGCATGGAATCGGTGAGGAAGCGCCCGACGTACGCGGGCACATCCGCTTGTTCGAGTTGCGCATCCAGCGCGTGCACGTGCATCCCGACCTGCTGATGGACGGCCATCCGGACCGCATCGATCCGGACAAATGGTCGCCGCTGATCATGAGTTTTCAGCGGTTCTACGGCCTCACGCCGCATCAGGTGCACGCGTCGCGGCTCGCCGAGATTCCCGAGCGCGCGTATCGCAGCCCGGACATCGAGCGCTCGCGCGATGCGGGGGTGCCGGTTGGCGCCGGGCGGTAGTGGAGCGCAACGGTCGGGCCGATGGGCAAGGGCCACGCCTCACCTGAATCTCATCGTTGCCGCCAGCCGCCCGCGCGACACACGAACAGGAGGACACCGATGAACCCGACGATTCGTCATGCTTCCGCCGGCGCGGCCGAACCCGCCGCGCCGGCCCGGCACCGCCTCGTGCTGCCGGCGCTGTGCATCGCGGTGCTGATCGCGCAGATCGACACCGCGATCGTCAATCTCGCGACCGAGCCGATCGGCACCGCGTTCGGCGCACGCGTCGGCGCGCTGCAATGGGTCATCGACGCGTACAACCTCGCGTATGCGGTGCTGCTGCTCACGGGCGGCCTCGTCGGCGACCTGTACGGCAGGCGCCGTGCGTTCGTGCTCGGCGCGGCCGTGCTGAGCGGCGCATCGATCGTGTGCGCGCTCGCGCCGACGCTCGGCGTGCTGATCGCGGGCCGGGCGCTCGCCGGTGCGGGCGCTGCGCTGCTGATTCCCGCTTCGCTCGCGATCGTCCGCGTGATCTGGCGCGATCCGGCCGAACGGGCGCGCGCACTCGGCATCTGGGCCGCGTTCGGCGGCATCGCGATGATCGTCGGGCCGACGCTCGGCGGCGTGCTGATCCACGCATTCGGCTGGCGCAGCATCTTCGCCGTCGTGATCCCGTTCGGCGTGGCCGCGATCGCGCTGGCCCGCGCCGTCGTGCCGGAATCGGCCGATCCGCAGGGCCGGCGCTTCGATCCGGCCGCGCAGGCGCTCGGCGCAATCGCGATCGGCTGCGTCGTGTTCGCGACGATCGATGCGCGTCACGACGCGCTTCGCGCCGCGCTGCTGATTGCAACCGGCGCGGTTGCCATCGCGCTGTTCGTGCGGATCGAACGGCGCCTTGGCACAGCCGCGCTCGTGCCGCTCGACCTGTTCGCGAACCGAGCATTCCGCGGGATGCTCGTCGGCAACGGCACGATGACGTTCGGCGGCTACGGGATGCTGTTCGTGCTGCCGCTCGCGTGGCAGAGCCACCATGTGCTCGACGCTACCGGTGCAGGTTTCGCGCTGTTGCCGATGTCGGTGCCGTTCGCACTCGTATCGTTCGGCTCCGGCGCATTCGCGGCCCGCTTCGGCGGGCGCACGGCCGGCGCGGGCGGCGTCGCGCTGATGGGGCTCGGGCTCC
>NZ_JAAGPE010000542.1:0-2928 GCF_017104605.1 Burkholderia sp. Ac-20384
TAGCCGGCGCAACGGCGGCAACGACCGGCGCCACGGGCGCAGCCGCAGCCGGCGCACCCGCGCCGCTCTCGGCCTTCAGCCGTTCGAGCTTCGCGCAGATCGTCGCGGCAGCGGCCGCGTCCGGTTCGGCGCTCGCGCGGTAGTCCACGAGCTGGTCGGACAGCACGTCCTTCGTCTCCAGGAACGCGTCGACCATTTCCTTGGTCAGCGTCAGCTCATGGTTGCGCGCGCGGTCGAGCAGCGATTCGAGGATGTGCGTCGTATCGGTCAGCGCGGAAAAGCCGAACGTCGCCGCGCCGCCCTTGATCGAATGCGCGGCGCGGAAGATCGCGGCCAGATCCTCGGGGTCGGGCGAGCCGACGTCGAGGTTCAGCAGCAACTGCTCCATCTGCGCGAGCAGCTCGTCCGCTTCGTCGAAAAATGTCTGGTAGAACTGAGTGATGTCGAGAGTCATGCCCGGTCCCGGGTTGAATGCGTCGCGTGAATGTCAGGAGGCGGCCGGCTCGGACAGCGTCGCGACCAGGTCGACCAGCACGGCGGGATCGATCGGCTTCTCGATCCAGCCGGTCGCGCCCGCGTCGCGTGCGGCGTCCTTGAACGCGTCGCTGCCTTCCGTCGTCAGCACGAGGATCGGCGTTTCCGTATAGGCGGTCAGCTTGCGCAGCGCGGCGATCACTTCGAGCCCGCTCTTGCGCGGCATGTTCTGGTCGGTCAGCACCAGGTCGTACGGCACGGTGGCCGCCAGGTCGAAGCCGGCCTCGCCGTCCGGCGCCACCGTCACGTCGTAGCCGGCCTGCATCAGCGTTGCCTGCAGCAGCGCACGCATGGTCGCGGAGTCGTCGATGGCGAGAATGGTTCGGATCATGTCTGTCTCGGAATCTTGTAAACGTCAGGGTTTCGGCACGGCGACGGCGGACGCCGCGAGCGCCGGGCGCGCGGCCGGCGCCGGGGCCAGCTGCTGCGCGAGCTGCTGCGAGCCGGCCGCATCGGCCGACAGCGTCGTGGTCGTCGCATCGTCGCGCATCAGCGCCTCTTCGGATTTGCGGTTCAGCACGATCACGCTGATCCGGCGGTTTTCCGGATCGAGCGGGTCGGCCTTGTTCAGGTTCTGCGTGGACGCGAGGCCGAGCACGCGCAGCACTTTCGCCTCGTCCATGCCGCCGGCGATCAGCTCGCGGCGCGACGCGTTCGCGCGGTCGGCCGACAACTCCCAGTTGCTGTAGCCGCCCTCGCCGCCCGAGTACGGCACGGCGTCGGTGTGGCCCTGGACGATGATCCGGTTCGGCACGTCGTTCAGCGTCTTGCCGATCTCGCGCAGGATGTCGCGCATGTACGGCTCGACGTTGTCGCTCGACATCGCGAACATCGGCCGCTTCTGCGTATCGACGATCTCGATGCGCAGCCCCATCAGCGTGGAATCGATGCGGATCTGCTGCTTGAACTGGCGCAGCGTCGGGTTGGCCTCGATCGCGGCCATCAGCTTGATCTGCAGGTCGTGCAGGCGCGCCTGTTCGAGCCGGTCCTGCGCACCCTGCTCCTGCGACCGGGAATGCTCGTCGCCCACCTTCGCGAGGCGTTCGGCGAGTTGCGTCGTACCGTCGGTGCGGCGCAGCGTGCCGGCGTCGACGCTCGACAGGTCGCGGCCGCCGCCGTTGATGATGCTGGAATCCTGCGAGCTGCGGTCGCCGCTGCCGAACAGCGCGGCCTTCAGCGGCGTGTTGAAGTATTCGGCGATCCCCTTCATCTGCACCGGCGTGACCGAGCTCAGCAGCCACATCAGCAGGAAGAACGCCATCATCGCGGTCATGAAGTCCGCGTACGCGAGCTTCCATGCGCCGCCGTGGTGGCCCTTCTTCGACGGGGCCACCCGCTTGACGACGATTGCGCGATCCTTGCTCTTGCTCATTGGGCGCTCCGCGTCACTTCGCCTTCACGCGGCGCACATGTTCTTCGAGCTCGGAGAACGACGGGCGCTCGGTCGAGAACAGCACCTTGCGGCCGAACTCGACCGCGATCGCCGGCGCATAGCCGTTCAGCGTCGCGAGGATCGTCACCTTGATGCACTGGAACATCTTGGTCGACTCGGCGACGCGCTGCTCCGCGAGGCTCGCGAGCGGCCCGATCAGCCCGTACGACAGCAGGATCCCGAGGAACGTGCCGACCAGCGCCTGCGCGATCATCGCGCCGAGCACCGCGGGCGGCTTGTCGGCGGACGCCATCGTGTGCACGACGCCCATCACGGCCGCGACGATACCGAACGCCGGCATCGCGTCGCCGACGCGCATCAGTGCGTGCGCGGGGCCTTCGCCTTCCGCGTGGTGCGTCTCGATCTCCTCGTCCATCAGGCTTTCGATCTCGAACGCGTTCATGTTGCCGCCCACCATCAGGCGCAGGTAGTCGGTCAGGAATTCGACGATGTGATGATCGGCGAGGATTTTCGGGTATTGCGTGAAGATCGGGCTCTTTTCCGGATCGTCGATGTCGGCCTCGAGCGTAAGCGTGCCTTCCTTGCGTGCCTTTGCGAGCAGCACGTAAAGAAGCGCCATCAGCTCCATGTAGACATCCTTCGTGTATTTCGAGCCCTTGAAGAGCGTCGGCAGCACGCGCAGCGTGGCCTTGATGGTCTTGCCGCCATTGCCGAGGATGAACGCGCCGACACCGGCACCCACGATCATCAGGATCTCGACCGGCTGGATCAAGGCGCCCAGATGCCCGCCTGCCAGCGCATAACCGCCGAAGACGGACAACAGCGTCACGAGTGTTCCCACGATAATCAGCACTGCCTGTCCCTCACGAATGACCGGCGGGGAGACCGCCGTTAAACAGGTTTACGGCAGTCGGCAGGAAAACTTTCGCGGGCGGCCAGGCGGCGGCCCGACGGTGTTTACCAGCAATTCGCAGACGATTCGCGCCACCCGGCGCGACCGC
>NZ_JAAGPE010000543.1:0-3109 GCF_017104605.1 Burkholderia sp. Ac-20384
TGTGCCGCGAGCTTGCGCCGCACGAGCTGCTCGAACTGCTGCGTCGCGACCGCCGGATCGCGCGCGGCCAGCCCGAGCGCGTTGCGCACCAACTGGATCGGCGTCAGCACGAGGCCCCACGGCAACCCCCACCAGCCGAACGCGGCCGACGCAAGCAGCGCGACCGCCTGCTTCCTGCGGCCGCAACGCCGGCAGCACACATGGCGCCGCGTCGCCCAGCGCGTGACGAACAGCAACGACACGACGCGATGCGACGCATGGACGTCGACCGGCTGGTCGTCGCGACGGCAGATCGGGCACGGCCCGTAACGCCAGTCGTGCACGTACTCCCAGACTTTCGCGTCGGGCACCCGCTCTGCCTCGACGACGATCGGATGCGCTTGCGCGCACGCCTCACGGCAATAGCGGCGGCCGTCGATCGACTGCCCGCCGACCAGGAACGTTCTGCCGCAGTGACTGCACTCTGCCACGGTAACCTCGGATAAGCGTGATGCGCCGCGTGCCGGCCGCGCGCGCATGGCTGCGCCGGCGGTCCGGACGGGCCGTTTCCTGTCTTAACGGCCGACGTCGCGCGGTCTTGAGCGGCGGTGTGCCGCGGCGCGTCAGCCGTGCAGCCCGTGCGCGGTCATCAGCCGGTACAGCGTCGCGCGCGAGATGCCCAGCTCGGCCGCCACGTCCGCATGCTGGTGGCGGTGGCGCATCAGTGTTTCCTCGATCGCGTGCCGCTCGGCCTGCCGGCGCGCTTCCGCGAGCGTCGGCGGCCGCCGCGACGTGTACGGGTGCAGTTCGAGATCGGCGGCCGAGATCATCGGGCCGTTCGTCATCACCACCGCGAACCGGATCCGGTTGATCAGCTCGCGCACGTTGCCGGGCCACGGATAGTTGTGGATCGCCTCGATCGCGCACGGCATGAAGCCGCGAATCCGGTGCGAACTGTCACCGCGATAGCGCCGCAGCACGTAGTCGGCGAGCAGCATGATGTCGCGGCCGCGCACGCGCAGCGGCGGCTCGTCGATGCGCAGCACGCACAGGCGGTAGTACAGGTCAGCACGGAACCGCCCCGCCTGCATCGCGGCCTCGAGATCGACGTGGGTCGCCGACACGATCCGGACGTCCACCGGAATCGACGCGTGCCCGCCGAGCCGCTCGATCGTGCCTTCCTGCAGGAAACGCAGCAGGCTCGCCTGGCTCTCGAACGGCATGTCGCCGATTTCATCGAGAAACAGCGTGCCGCCGTGCGCGGCCTCGATCCGGCCGATCTTGCGCTGGTGCGCGCCCGTGAATGCGCCGCGCTCGTGGCCGAACAGTTCGGCCTGCAGCAGCGTCGACGGAATGGCCGCGCAGTTCACGGCGACGAATGGCGCGTCGGCGCGCAACGACTGCTGGTGGATCGCCGCCGCCGTCAGCTCCTTGCCGGTGCCGGATTCGCCGGCGATGAATACGGTGGCGTCCGTGTTGGCGACCTTGCGGATCGTCGCGAACAGGCGGCGCATGGCGTCGCACGAGCCGATCATCGTGCCGCCGGGGGGCGCCGCATCGGCGTCCGGGCTGCCGTCCGCGAGCTTCAGCATCCCGTATGCGTGGCCGACCAGATAGCCGATCGTCGTATAGGCGGTCACATTGCGGACGTAGTCGAAGCAGCAGTGGCGAATCAGGCGCGCGATGGTGATATCCCGCAGCCGCTCATTGTCGGCGAGCGCGACCCAGCCGACCCGCGGATCGCGCAGCAGCGTCTCGAACGACATGACGTCGGGCGACGCGAAGCTGCCGAAATCGACGATGCCCGCATGCGGACGGTTCACCTTGACGAGATTCAGTGCATCCGCAACGGTTTTCGCACGCCACACGTCCCAGCCGCGCGATGCGAGACAGTCGACGAGCGCGGCATCGTGCTGCTGCGACAGGTAGACGAGCGGCCGCGACGGTACGACATGGTTGCGCCGGACGGCAACGAACGGCGCCGTACCCGCATCGCGTTCGAGATCCTGCGGGCCCGACACCCTGATCTGGCAGCAATAGTTCACGATGGCCTCGTCGCTTGATTTGGTTGTCGAAACGGCCGTCGCCGGATCGCGCAGCGCGGGGCATCGTGGTCCCGCGGCGCAGCGCCGGGCCGTCCTCGGATTGACGTTTCGTTATCGGCAGAAAACGACGCGCTGCGTGTAGATCTGCGCCTCGACGACCGGCTTCGTGGAACGGTTGAGGTCGTCACGATAGGCGCGGTAGGTCTTGCCGTTCACCGTGACTTCCGTCGCAGGGGCCGTCTCGATCGAGTTGAGCCCGTTGCGCTGCCACCCGCTCACCCGGTCCGCCGCCGTCACGCTCGACTCGCCCGCGATCTTCTGCGTGATCGCGCTGCCGTCGCTCCACGGCTGCGTCTGCATGTCCTCGGCATGCTGCATCGCGCCGATCGTCTTGCCGGTCGGCGTCGGCCCGTTCTGCGCTTCGAACGGCGCGCCACGGCCGTACACCGGCGATTGCCACGACGGTGCGTGACCTTCCTCCGGCATCATGTAGATCATCTGCGGATCGCCGATCATCATCATCGGCGCGCATGCCGTGTTGTCGGCACGACCGAGCGTCGTCAAGGCCTGCTCGACGCTCACGGCGTTCGCGGCGGTCTGCTCGCCCAGGATCACGAAGACCGCCGGGTTCTGAAATACCGCTTGCGCTGCGGCTTGCGCGCTGTACAACAACAGAGCGACCAAAAAGATCCTCATGATTGAGGCCTCCTTGCATCCTCGTCGGGCAAAAAGAGGTGTTGACCTCGGGGATGGGATCAACACCCGTCAAACAGGAAACGACCGTCGGGCATCGGGTTCGAACGGATCCCGTGCGACCTGCGTTCCGGCCGCACGGGAGTCCGACCCGCGTGCTTACGACGACGTGCTCGTCGAGATCACAGCCGGAGCCGGCACGATCGGGGCAGCCGGGGCCGCCTGCTGGTCGACCGAAGCCGGCGGCAATCCTTGCGCCGGATCGGACAACGCCGGCATGTCGGCGGGCTGCGCAGCGGCTTCTTCCGGCACCTTCGCGTCGGCGGTCGGCATGTCGGCAGGCGCTGCGGCTACGGCAGGCTGCGCGGCTTCCGGCGCAGCCTGCCGAAGCC
>NZ_JAAGPE010000544.1:0-3108 GCF_017104605.1 Burkholderia sp. Ac-20384
TATTCCCGATCGGGCGTGCGGCCCGCGATCGCGTCGATCGCGTCTCTGGCATGAGGCGGCGGCAGCCGCCGAGGACGGGCGTCCGCGGCACTGGATCGGGAAGACCTCAGTGTGGGGCCCGACCGCAGGCAAGTCTGTCCCGAAAGTTTCGTGAAAGTGTGGCGATTTGTATGGGATTGTCGGAGTCTGTCGTACCGGGCGCGCCGTCAAAACGCCGCAACATCCGCTCGGGCCGCCTTTCGACGGCGCAGTGCCGCGTCGGATCGGCCCGGTTTCCACCGCCGGTCGCACGCGACAGATCGACGCGCCTCGCGGCCATGTCATCCCATGTCTCGATGATCGACTCAGCCGCCATCGGCACCGCGATCGCCGGTGCGCGCGTGTTTGCGCGCGCTGCCGGAATAACCATGAATCGTCAGACGTCGTTCCATCTGAAATCGCAATGAACTCAATACAGATTTATTGCGGTTTATCACTTGCGTTTCACACCAGTCTATCTAGACTGTTCAAGTCAAAACGGTCGAATGTGTCATTTTTTTAGGAGACGATCACAATGCGCCTCACCATTCGGATTAATGGCAGCGAATCGACAACCCGGCACTCCTTCGCGGTACTGTGGGTCGATACTGACGAGGGGCTGTGGTCGCGCGAGGCACATCAGGGCATGGATCTGCCGACCTGGGGCAAGGTCCGCGACGTCGAGGGCGCAATGGCGCTCTGCGCGGCCGACGGCGGGAATGCCGTGTGCCAGCTGAAGGGGCTGTCATTCGATGCAACGCAGCGCGAACAGGGTCCCGCGGTGCTCGCCGGCGATCACCCCGGCGCGTGGCGACTGCAGGCAGTCGATCGTTGCACGAGCGAACCGGAATACCGGGAATTCATTTCCGTCGCCCGATAGAAATTATCGATGTAATTCGTCTGCGGTTTTCGGGTTTATTCCGGTTTCAGTGATATTCATTTCGATATTCAGTATTAACGGCGCCCCATTTCGGGGCGCTTTTCATTTTCCGGTTTAAAGAAATAACCGCAAGCCGGTCAATTGATCGCACATCGGGAATGGCCGGCATCGACCGCACCGAAGATCGTGCCCCCGGATCGACGCCCGACGAACCTCCCGCTCTTCATCGCCTGCTGCACCGCTGAGGTGCCGCATCCGCCTCGCTTTTCCTTCCCCTTTTTCACCCCAGGCCGGAGCGCCAATATCCGTTTTTTCTCGGGGCCGGAACACACTTTCCCCACACGGTGTTTACTCATTTATTACAATCGCATTATCCAGACTGACTCGCCGCCCTTCGGCGGCCCGACCCGGCCATTGCATGAGCGTGAAAAAGAAGACCCACCCCGCCGATCCGTACGCGGCCGCGACCAAGAATCCGATGCTCGCGTCGCGCCTGCCGATGTGGCGCTCGAAGCTGATCGTGATCATCGTGTTCCTCGCATTCGCTGCACTGATCGGCCGCGCCTTCTGGGTGCAGGTCGCGAACAAGGAGTTCTACGTCGGCCAGGGCCAGAAGCGCTACCAGCGCACGATCGAGCTCGATGCGACGCGTGGGCGCATCGTCGACCGCAACGGCGCGATGCTCGCCGTCAGCCTGTCGACCTATGAAATCTGGGCGAACCCGAAACAGGTCGCCGACACCGACTACCCACAGATCTCGAAGCTGCTCGACATGCCGCTCGTCGAGGTCAAGCGGCGCCTCGGCAACGACAAGACGTTCGTGCTGCTCAAGCGGCAGGTCGACGCGGACACCGCGGGCAAGCTCGACAAGCTCGCGATCGACGGCATCACGCAGATCGCCGATTCGAAGCGCTTCTACCCGGAAGGCGAATCGGCCGCGCACGTGGTCGGCTTCACGAACGTCGAGGACAAGGGCCAGGAAGGCGTCGAACTCGCGGCGAATGCGCGCCTGGTGGGGACGTCCGGGCAGCGCGAGGTGATCCGCGACCGGCTCGGCCGCATCGTGTCGGACACGCGCCCGCTCGTCCCGGCGCAGCACGGCGCGACGATCGAACTGACGATCGACCGCCGCATCCAGCAGCTCGCGTTCAGCCAGCTCAAGGCGGCCGTGGTCGAGAACAACGCGGTGGCCGGCAGCGTCGTGGTGCTCGACGCGCAGAACGGCGAGATCCTCGCGCTGGCGAACTACCCGACCTTCGACCCGAACGACCGCGCGCGCCTCACCGGCCAGCAGTTGCGCAACCGTGCGGTGATCGACACGTTCGAACCGGGCTCGACGATCAAGCCGCTCGTTGTCGCGCTGTCGATCGACGAGCGCAAGGTCACGCCGAACACGATCATCAACACGTCGCCGGGCACCTACAAGATCGGCCCGGCCGTGATCCACGACACGTCGAACCACGGCTCGCTGACTGTCTCGCAGGCGCTGCAGAAGTCGAGTAACGTCGCGCTCGCGAAGCTCGCGCTGAACCTGCCCGCCGAAACGATCTGGAACAAATACCAGGAGTACGGGATCGGCCGCGCGCCGGAACTGACGTTCCCGGGCGTCGCGTCGGGCCGGCTGCGCGGCTACAAGCGCTGGCGGCCGATCGAGCAGGCGACGATGGCATACGGCTACGGCCTGTCGATGTCGCTGCTGCAGATCGCGCAGACCTACACGGCCTATGCGGGCGACGGCACGCTGCACCCGGTGTCGCTGCTGAAGAACGGCACGGACCAGCAGACGATCGACGCGCATCGCGGCCACCGCGTGACGTCGGCACAGACGGCGGCATCGATCCGCTCGATGCTCGAGATGGCGGTCGGCGAAGGCGGTACGGGGCGCCGCGCGCGCGTCGACGGCTACCGGATCGGCGGCAAGACGGGTACTGCGCGCAAGCAGGTCGGCGCAACCTATGCGAAGGGCAAGTACCGCGCGCTGTTCGCCGGGATGGCGCCGATGAGCAACCCGCGCCTGATCGTCGCGGTGATGATCGACGAGCCGCGCGGCAAGGGCTACTACGGCGGCACGGTGGCCGGCCCGGTGTTCGCGTCGGTCACGAGCGGCTCGCTGCAGCTACTCGGCGTGCCGCCCGACGCACCGGTCGAGCCGGAGAAGACGCCGCCGGCGAAGGCCGTTGCGCCGCAGAAGACGGTGGCTGCACCGAAAG
>NZ_JAAGPE010000545.1:0-3171 GCF_017104605.1 Burkholderia sp. Ac-20384
CGGCGGGGGCGCCACGACGGGCACAGGCACCGGCACCGGGACAGGAACCGGCACCGTCCCGCCGGCCACGACGACCGCGCCGCCTGCCGTCGTGCTGCCGTGGATCACGGTCGTGCCGCCGGTCGAGACCGTGCCGCCGTGGACGACCGTCGAGCTGCCCGACGTCGTCACGACACCCGGCGCCACGCGCGTCGCGCTGCCGGAATGCGTGACGGTTCCGCCGTCGGTGCCCGTCACGGTGCCCGAGCGCGAGCAGGTCGAGCCTGCGCAATTCGTCGATGCCGTGTGGCTGGCCGTGTTGCCGTTCGCGCCCGTGATCGTGCCGCTCGACGAATACTGGCCCGGGCCGTTGCGCGTCACGCTGCCCGACGTCGTTGCGCTGTGGCCGTCCGAGCCCGTCAGCGACCCGGTGTGCGAGCAGGTGCCGCCCGCGCAGCTCGTGTCGCCGCTGTGTTCGACCGAGCGCCCGTTCGGGCCGACGGCCGTGCCGCTGTTCGAGAACTGGCCGGGCGCGGTGCGCGTGACGGTGCCCGTGTTGGTCGCGATACCGCCGCCGGGGCCGATCACACCACCCGCATGCGAGCAGCTGCCGCCGCCGCACGAGCCGGCGTGTGCGCCGTTGTAGGTGCCGCGCGGCGTGTAGGCGGTGCCGTGGCCGGCCCAGCCGGCGAAGGCCGGTGCGCAGGCGAAGGTGAGGGCGGCGGCGGTGACGAGGAAGCGGGTTTTCATCGGGTGTCCTTGCGGTTCGTTTCGGTGCACGCAGTGGCGTGGCGACGGGACGAACTTTAGGGCGATGACACGCGCCCGTCGCGTCATAAAAGATGTCGCGGTGTTACACGTGGCGTGCTGTTTCGAGGTACGACGAATGCGTGCGTCGGCCGCGCCGATCGCGGGCATGCCGCGCCAGGGAAGGCTGTTGGCGATGCGGTCGCGGGACGGCGGGCAGCGGGGACGTGGGGCGGAATGTGTCGTGCGCAGCGCGAATGTGTGTCGCGGCGACATGCGGCGACATATTTGCCGGCCGATTCATGCGTATTTTGTGTCGAGCCGCGTCATGCGAATTGAACGCATGCGGTACGCCACATGCGATTGGAACGGCCTTCTCCGTAACAGTGACCCGCCGTCGCCAACCATCCGAAGAATCGACTTCCTTCCGATTGGTAACGACAGTGTTCATCTGTCGCGCAGGGCTTATCTGTCGGCCATGTCATGTTGTGTACGCTGTCGACCGGATTCGTCACGGGCGACACATTGACCGCCGGACTTGCGTACATGCAGCCACGAACCGGCCACGCTCCTGTCTGCAAGTGTCCGTGCCCGCCATGCACCACCGGAACGCCTTCCGCCTCGGCATGCTGAAACAAATCTCCGGCCGGACACACGTAGGCACCGCCCCAAACCGGCCACGCTCAATTCCACAAGCGCCCGCGCACGGCAGGCACCGCTTGAACACCTTTGTCCGCGACTTGCGGCGACACATTTCCCGCCGGACACACATCCGCGCGTCGACAAACCGGCCACGCTCCGGTCCACACGCGCCCGCGCACGGCAGGCACCGCTTGAACACCTTTGCCCGCGACTTGCGGCGACACATTTCCCGCCGGACACGCATCCGCGCGTCAACAAACCGGCCACGCTCCGGTCCACAAGCGCCCGCGCACGGCAGGCACCGCTTGAACGCCTTTGTCCGCGACTTGCGGCGACACATTTCCCGCCGGACACACATCCGCGCGTCGACAAACCGGCTACGCTCCAGTCCACAAGCGCCCGCGCACGGCAGGCACCGCTTGAACGCCTTCCCCCCGACATACGGCGACACATTTCCCGCCGGACCCACATCCGAGCATCAACAAACCGCCCACGCTCCAGCCCACAAGCGCCCGCGCCTGTCACGCACCACCTGACCGCCACGCTCCACGACATACCGCGACACATTTCCCGCGTGGTCTTTCCGTTCCGCGCCCACTACAGTGCGTTCCATTCGACGCGATGGCAGCCCGTGCAGCCGATGACGCGTCCGATTCAACCGGAGGAAAGGCCCATCATGCTCACCACTACAGGAAAGCTCGCGTACTACGTCACGCTCTTCATCGTCGCCGTCTCGCTCGTCGAGGCGGCCGTGCTCACCTGGCGCCGCGCCCGCGGTCCCGAACCGTTCGACTGGAACGAGGTATGGCTGTCGCTCGCCGATCTCGCGGGCCGCAAGCTGCTCGCGCTGGTGCCGCTGTCGCTCGCCACGCCGCTGTTCGACCTCGCGTGGGCGCACCGGCTCTTCACGATCCCGCTCCACAGCGTCGCGCTCGGGCTGCTCGTGTTCGTCGGCCAGGAGTTCTGCTACTACTGGTATCACCGCGCGTCGCACCGCGTGCGCTTCTTCTGGTCGACCCATGCGGTGCATCATTCGCCGAACCAGTTGACGCTGTCATCCGCGTTTCGCCTCGGCTGGACCGGCAAGATCGCCGGCGCCGCGATGTTCTTCACGCCGCTGGTATGGCTCGGCGTGCGTCCGGAAGCCGTGCTCGCGATCCTGTCGTTCAACCTGATGTACCAGTTCTGGCTGCACAACACGTGGATCCCGAAGCTCGGCTGGTTCGAATACGTGTTCAACACGCCGTCCGCGCACCGCGTGCACCATGCATCGAACCTCGACTATCTCGATGCGAACTACGGCGGTGTGCTGGTCGTGTTCGATCGCCTGTTCGGCACCTATGTCGCGGAACGCGCCGACGAGCCGTGCCGTTTCGGCCTCGTCACGCCGACCCGCTCGCGCAATCCGTTCGTCGTCGAGCTCGAGCACTGGGCGAGCCTGGCCCGCGACGTCGCCACGGCCCGCGACGTGTGGACCGCGATCCGTTTCGTGATGCTGCCGCCGGGCTGGCGCCCGGACAACCAGGGCGAAACGACGGAGGAACTGCGCCGTCGCAGCCTCGTCGCCGTGCGCACGGATGCGTGAACGGCGCTACGCTGTGGCGCATTGCCGGCCGCGCACGCATGCCGCGGCCGGCATGACTCATGCAACACGCATCAACAAGCAACCCTCGATCCAGGAGAAAACATCGATGGAACACGATCTCAAAGGCAAGGCAGTCGCGATCACCGGCGGATTCGGCCATCTGGGCGTCGCGACGGCCGCGTGGCTCGGCGAGCGCGGCGCACGCGTCGCGCTGATCG
>NZ_JAAGPE010000546.1:0-3079 GCF_017104605.1 Burkholderia sp. Ac-20384
TCGAACATGGCCACCGTGACGCCCCGCGCGACCAATGAAAGCCTGCATCCGACGATCGGCGCTGCCCGGCTGACGCTCGGCAATCGCATCCTGCTCAGCTTCGGCGTGCTGTTCGTGCTGATGCTGGTGACAGCCGGCGTGTCCTACGAGCGCCTGCGCGCGATCAACAGCGAAGCCGTCAGCATCGAGCGCGACTCGCTGCCCGGCGTCTACCTCGCGTCGTCGCTGCGCGGTTCGGTCAACGAATCGTTCACGCTGCTGCAGCAGGCGACCTTCGTCGACACCGAGGCCGAAACCGTGCAGCGCGATCTCGCGAAGATCTCCGACGCGCTGAAGGACATCGAATCGCTGTCGGTCGACTACCAGAGCACGACGTTCCGCGACGACGACCGGCAGCGCTTCGCGGCGTTCCGCGGCGCGTACGACCGCTACGTGCCGCTGCTGAACGAAGCCGTGCAGAAGAGCCGCGTATCGCGCGAGGAGGCCGTCGCCGCATACGCGAAAACGCTGCCCGCGTGGACCGAGGTCGTGCGCAACGCGAACGTGCTGGTGCAGGAAAACCGCAAGTTCGCCGAGCAATCCGCGAAGCTGATCCGCGAATCCGTGCAGGACACCGAAGTCGTGCTCGCGGTCGCGGTGGCGTTCGTGCTGCTGTCCGCGCTCGGTCTCGGCTACGTGCTGTACCGTTCGGTGACCGTACCGATGGCGCGGCTCGTCGAGGTGCACGACGTGATGCGCACCGGCAACCTGACGCACCGCCTCGACCTGCGTCGCCGCGACGAATTCGGCACGCTCGAGACGGGCTTCAACCGGATGGCCGACGAGCTGACCGAGCTCGTCGCACGCGCGCAGCAGTCGTCGCTGCAGGTGACGACGTCGGTGGCCGAGATCGCGGCGACGTCGCGCGAGCAGCAGGCGACCGCGAACGAAACTGCGGCGACGACGACCGAGATCGGCGCGACATCGCGCGAGATCTTCGCGACGTCGCGCGACCTGCTGCGCACGATGAACGAAGTGGCCGGCGTGGCCGAGCAGTCGGCGACGCTCGCGGGCGTGAGCCAGAGCGGGCTCACGCGGATGGGCGAGACGATGCGCAGCGTGATGGACGCGGCCGGTTCGGTGAACGCGAAGCTCGCGATCCTCAACGAGAAGGCGCTGAACATCAACCAGGTGGTGGCGACGATCACCAAGGTGGCCGACCAGACCAACCTGCTGTCGCTGAACGCGGCGATCGAGGCCGAGAAGGCCGGCGAGTACGGCCGCGGCTTCGCGGTCGTCGCGACCGAGATCCGCCGCCTCGCCGACCAGACGGCGGTGGCGACCTACGACATCGAGCAGACGGTGAAGGAAATCCAGTCGGCGGTGTCGGCGGGCGTGATGGGGATGGACAAGTTCTCCGAGGAAGTGCGCCGCGGCATGCTCGACGTGCAGCAGGTCGGCGGGCAGCTGTCGCAGATCATCGCCGAGGTGCAGACGCTCGCGCCGCGCTTCCAGATGGTCAACGAAGGGATGCAGACGCAGGCGAACGGCGCCGAGCAGATCACGCAGGCGCTGTCGCAGCTGTCGGAGGCCGCGCAGCAGACGGCCGAGTCGCTGCGCCAGTCGTCGCAGGCGATCGACGACCTGACGCTCGTCGCGAATCAGTTGCGCACCAGCGTGTCGCGCTTCAAGGTCGACGCGTGACGCGCGCCGACCCGCAGAACGGCGCCCACGCGCTGTTCCTGATGTTCGAGCTCGACGGCGAACGCTATGCGCTCGACGCAGCCGGCATCGACGAGGTGCTGCCGCTCGCGGTCACGAAGGCCGTGCCCGGCGCACCCGACTGGATCGCCGGGCTGCTGATGCGCGGCGGCCAGCCGGTGCCGGTAATCGACGTGCCGATGCTGGCGCTCGGGCGCCGCGCGCATGCGTTGCGCTCGACGCGGCTCGTGATGGTCCGCTACCGCGCGGACGAAGCGGGCGGCGAGCGCACGATCGGGCTGATCGTCGAGCGTGCGACGCAGACGATGCGGATCGACCGCGCGGCGTTTCGGTCGAGCGGCATTTCGACCGCGCGCACGCGCTGGCTCGGGCCGGTCGCGAATACGCCCGACGGCGTCGTGCAGCAGGTATCGGTGTCCGACCTGATCGACGACGTCGCGCGCCTGTATCTGTTCGACGGCCTGCCGGGCCACGGGGGAGAGTCCGCATGAAAGAGTCCGAATCGCGATTTCGCGGCTGGCTGCTGCGCGAGACCGGCATCGACCCCGATTCGCTCGGTAACGATTTCCTGACCCGTGCGCTGACGGAACGCGTGCACGCGCTGCAGGCGGACGGCGAGCGCCTGCCGTCGGCGGCGCGGCCGCCCGTGACGCAGGACGCGCTCGACGCCTACTGGCAGCAGCTCAACGCGTCGGCCGATGAAAGGCGGGCGCTGATCGAGCTGTTCGTCGTGCCCGAGACCTGGTTCTTCCGCGACCGCGAGGCCTTCGCGACGCTCGTGCGGCTCGCGACGGAACGGCTCGCCGCGCTGCCCGGCCGGGTGATCCGTGTGCTGAGCGCGCCGTGCTCGACGGGCGAAGAGCCGTATTCGGCGGCGATGGCGCTGCTCGACGCGGGGCTCGACCCGGCCAGCTTCACGATCGACGCGATCGACCTCAGCGCGCGTGCGATCGAGCAGGCGCGGCTCGGCTGCTACGGGCGCAATGCGTTTCGCGGCACCGCGACGGAGTTTCGCGCGCGGCACTTCACGCCGACCCGCGACGGCTGGCTGCTCGACGAGCGCGTGCGCGCGTGCGTGCAGTTCAGTCAGGCGAACCTCGTCGAACCGGCCGTGGATACCGGCATTCGCTACGATTTCGTGTTCTGCCGCAACGTGCTGATCTACTTCGATCGCGACGCGCAGGATCGCGTGATCCGCTCGCTCGACGAGCGTCTGGCCGACGACGGCATGCTGTTCGTCGGGCCGGCCGAAACGGGCGTCGCGATGCGGCACGGGATGCGCTCGGCCCGCGTGCCGCTGGCATTCGCGTTTCATCGCGAACCCGCCGGCGCGGCGGCCGACGTATTCGCGGCCCGGCCGGCGGCACCGCTGTCGGCG
>NZ_JAAGPE010000547.1:0-2986 GCF_017104605.1 Burkholderia sp. Ac-20384
GCCGGGAAAGGACTTGCCGACGCCGCGCACCTCGAGCACGCAGTCGGCCGCGGAAGAAGCCGGCGGGGCCGACGAGCCGGTCGAGCCGGACGAAGCGGCCGGCGCATCGTCGCCGGCCATCGGGCGCCGGGTGGTGTGTGCGTGCTTTGCCGCGCACATGAAAGATTTGCAAGGGCCGTTGTAGCGATTCCCGGACCGGCGGCGCCAGCCTGATGCCGGCGCGCGCCGGCCGGACAAGGAGGTGCGATGCAGAACACGGAATCGAACCCTGACCCGAAATATCGGCGAGACGAGGCGGCGAAGCGCCCGGCGACAGCGCCGGCGGCGCGTCGCATGCCCGATCCGGCGAGCAGGCGCCCGTTGACGCCCGAAATGATTGCCGCGAAGACGCCGACCGGCCTGCCGCCGATCGAACGCGGCACGCATGCGCCCGACAGCGCCGACCCCGTACGGCGGGCGGCTGCCCGGATCCCGACGCTCGACAACGCGAACATGGCGATGACCGACAGCACGGTCGACGTCGACGGCAAGGGCATGGAAGCGGCCGCAGGCGCGTCGAAGTGGCACGACAACGTGATTTATTCGAACGCGTCGCTCGACGAAGCGGTTGAGACGCCCGACGAGGGGCTCGGCGGGATCGAGAGCCGTCCGTCCGGCAACCTGCCGCAGATCGCGACGCGGCCGGGCTGGCACGTGCGTCACGTCGGCGCGGTCGACGTCGAGCATGGCGACGGCACGCGCGCCGAGCATGTGATCGTCCTGGAGCGGAACACCTGACTGCGTGACGAGAAGGTGCGGCGGGCGGCACGATCGCGCCGGCCGCCACAACCGTTGGTTGGCGGTTCCTACTGCGGGCCGAGTTCCTGCGCGGACGTATCGGCGTCGTTGCCCTGCGCAACCAGCACGTGGATATCGTTCGGCGTCACGTCGCCGACCCCGCCCGACGGGATCGTCAGCAGCAGCCAGTCGGCGTTGTTGTTGATGGTGACCGGCGCGGTCTTGAGGATCGGCGTCTTGCTGCCGGCCGTCGTGACGATCACCTGGTAGCTGCCGCCGTTCAGGTAGATCGAATCCTGCGTCGATGCCGGCACCGCGTTCTGGTAGGCCGCGCCCGCGAGCGTCGGGCTTTGCGTCGTGATGTCGGTGCCGGGCGGGACGACGTACATGTCGACGTTCTGCGCGTTCGGCGACGCGTTGAAGCTGCGCACGCGCGCCTTGTCCGACAGCAGGCCCTTGTCGTACGGATCGTCGATCACGGAGATCAGCGACGTCGTGCTCGGCAGCGCGATCGTCGTGTAGTGATGGCCGTTTGCCGCGCTGAACGATTGCGCGGCGATGGTCGACGTCGTGCCGGAGATGTCGTAGCTCGCGTTCTGCGTGCCCGAGTCGACGTCGTGATAGCGCGTCACGCCCTTGTACGCGATACCGCCCTGGTCGAGCTTCGCGTTCAGGTAGTAGTCGAGGTTCGGCCCGGCCGGCACCGCGTTGATGAAGCGCGCCTGCGGCTTCGAGATGCCGAGCTCGGTGCCGACGTCGTTGCCGTCGCCGCCACATGCCGCGAGTACGGAAACGACCGAGCACAGCGCGACCAGCGTTCGTATTGATTTCATGTTGTCCTCTCGTTCAGGGAACCTGCTTGCGATGCGGGACCGCCGCGCGAAGGGTCGCGCGGTGCGCAGCGCCGGTTGAGGGAAGGATGCTGTCCGCCGGAGCGGCGGGCGCGTGGATGACGCAAGCGATGTGCCTGCGTGGCTGCGCGCCGGGCCTGGGGGAGGGTTTCGACGGTCTGCCGATGGCCGACCTGCAGCGCCCGTCCGCGCCATGCGCTGAGGGCAGCCGGCATGGCGGCGCCTCGTGGACGTACCGGAAGGATCCTGCAGCGAGGCGTTCCCGGATCGGCCGTCGGAGAGCGCGATACGGCGGGGCGACCGGGCAAAACTACCCGCTGGCGCGATCTGGCCCGGAAATGGGGCGGAAATATTGCCCCATTTTCATCATCGTTTAACCATTCGAAACAATGTGTTCACTGAAAGGGGCATGATCTCCGGCGATCGAGCAGGCATACTGTCGCCTATGTTGCTCAATGCGCGTCGAACGGCGCGCGCTTTCTCCCCATGTCCACTCCAGTTTCCTTTCGAACCTTGCGATGGTTGACCGTCGCGGCTGCTGCATGCTTGCTCGCCGCGTGTTCGACCGCTTCCGACGTGACCGCGACGTCGAACCCGAACGTGTACACCGTGACGACGCGCACGGTCGGCGTGTCGACGACGTGGGCCGACGCCCATACGAAGGCCATCGACGAAGCCACCAATTACTGCACGCAGCGCGGCATGCGCGCGAGCATGAAGCAGGAATCGCTGACCGGCAGCAGCCGTGTCGGCGCGCGCTCCGAACTCGCGTTCGAGTGCCATCCGACCTTCGAGACGGCGTCGAACCCGCGCAGTTGAGCGACCGGCGGCGCCGACGCGCCGTCACCGCCCGCGTTTTTCTTCCCCGCATGCGAAACGACCCGCGATGCCGTTCAGGCACATCGCGGGTCGGCGCGCGTCCGGTGCAGGCGGCGGTGCTTACGCCGGCTGCGCCTCGTAGAGCTTCACGCACGCGGAGAAGTCGAGCGTGCCGAGCCCCTGCTGGCTCATCGACTGATAGAGCTGCTGCGCGAGCGCGCCCATCCACACCGGCTGGTGCGCGCTGCGCGCCGCTTCGGTCGCCAGCCCGAGATCCTTCAGCATCAGGTTCGCCGCGAACCCGCCCGCGTAGCCGCGCGCGGCCGGCGCGGTGTCGCTGACGCCCGGATACGGGTTGTACGCGTCCGAGCTCCAGCAGCGGCCGGTCGACGTATTGATGATGCCGGCCAGCACCGCCGGATCGATCCCGAGCGCGGCGCCGAGCGCCATCGCTTCCGACACGCCCATCATCGAGATCCCGAGCAGCAGGTTGTTGCAGATCTTTGCGATCTGCCCGGTGCCCGTGCCGCCGCACTGCA
>NZ_JAAGPE010000548.1:0-3210 GCF_017104605.1 Burkholderia sp. Ac-20384
GCGCGCGGGCGCACGGGCATGCCGGCCAACGGTGCGCCGGCACGCCGGCCCGATGCGCTGCCCGGCCCCCGCCCACCCGAGATGGCGAACCCGATGCGCAAGAAGCAATCCCCCGTCAAGAACCTGCTGCTCACCCGCTATGCGCCGATCGCCGACGGTATCGCCGCGCTGTTCTTTCCGTACGCGGAAGTCGTGATCCACGACCTGCACGACCAGACCGTGCTGTATCTCGCGAACAACCTGTCGAAGCGCGAGGTCGGCGACGATTCCGCGCTCGAGGAAATCGATCATTCCGCGCGCGAGCGCGTGATCGGCCCGTACGAGAAGCTGAACTGGGACGGCCGGCGGATGCGCTGCGTCAGCAACGTGCTGTTCGACGACGAAGGTCGCCCGGCCGGGATGATGTGCATCAACTTCAACATCGCGGTGTTCGACGAGGTGCGCGCGACGCTCGACCTGTTCATCAAGGGCGCGGGCGTCGTCGCGCAGCCGGACGAGCTGTTCCGCGACGACTGGCAGGAGCGCATCAACACGTTCCTGCACGGCTGGCTGCGCGAGCGGCAGGTCGGGCTGAACGGGCTCACGCGCGAGCACCGGCGCGAGCTCGTCGAGGCGCTATACGCGGAGGGTGCGTTTCGCGGCAAGAGCGCGGCGAACTACGTCGCAAACGTGCTCGGGATGGGCCGCGCGACCGTCTACAAGCACCTCAAGCACCTGAAGGAAACCCAGGGCGACGCGTAAGCGACCCGCGCCGCGGGCCGGTTCGCCGGCGCGCGCGGCGACGTCCGGCATCGGCAATCGCTATCGGGACGCCGCTTCCGTGTCTATGCTTCGTGATACGCCGGGCGCCTGTTTCATATGACCACATGGCCGCCCGGCCACGACGAAGCGCCGAAGCACAAAGTGATATAGTCCCGGTTACACTTTTTTGCTGCCCGGAACCGCCCATGACGACCGCTCCCGCCCCGACTGCCCGCCCGACCCTGACCGTTGAAATCTGGTCCGACCTGATCTGCCCGTGGTGCTGGATCGGCAAGCGCCGCTTCGACGAGGCGCTCGCCGCGTTCGCGCACGCCGACCGCGTCGATGTCGCGCTGCGCGCGTACCGGCTGATGCCCGGCCAGCCCGTCGAGCCGGTCGAGGCGATGCTGGCCGGCAAGTACCGGATGTCGCCCGCGCAGGTCGACCAGATGCTGCGCCAGGTGACCGATGCGGCTGCGAGCGTCGGGCTGCGCTACGACCTGCCCGGCACGCTCGTCGGCGATACGCTCGACGGCCACCGGCTCGTGAAGCTCGCGGAAGCGACGGGCCGCGCACACGCGCTGACCGAGCGGCTGTACCGTGCGTATTTCTGCGAGCACGGCTCGCTGTTCGATCACGCCGAGCTGACCGAATTCGCGGTCGAAGCCGGGCTCGAGCGCTCGGCCGTCGACGCCGTGCTGCGCAGCGACCTGTACCGCAACGAAGTCGAAGCCGACGCCGCGCGCGCCGCGCAGATCGGCGGTCGCGGCGTGCCGCTGTTCGTGTTCGGCGGCCGCTATGCGGTGTCGGGTGCGCAGCCGGCCGACGCGTTCGCGCAGGCGCTCGACCAGGCATGGCGCGACGGCATCGTCGAACTCGACGGCAGCGACGCGGCCGCCTGCGGCCCCGACGGCTGCGCGCTGCCGGCACGCTCGTAACACCCGTCGCATCCACCGTCACGCGCGTCCCGCCCGGACGCGCGACTACGCATCGCTGCTGCCACAAACCGGCAGGAAGCCCGCAGCGATGGGGTCTACAATGCATCCTTTCAAATAACTATCAGAAGGCTGCAAGCCCATGACCCACGGGATTCACGGCGAGAAACGCTGGTACGCGCTGATCGTCCTCTGCCTCGGCGTGCTGATGATCGTGCTCGACAGCACGATCGTGAACGTTGCACTGCCGTCGATCAGCACCGACCTCCATTTCACCGAGACGGCCCTCGTGTGGGTCGTCAACGCGTACCTGCTGACGTTCGGCGGCTGCCTGCTGCTCGGCGGACGGCTCGGCGACCTGTACGGCCAGCGGCGCATGTTCCTCGCCGGCCTCGTCGTCTTCACGCTCGCATCGCTTGCGTGCGGCCTCGCGCAGTCGCAGACGATGCTGATCGCCGCGCGCGCGGTGCAGGGGATCGGCGGTGCGGTCGTATCGGCCGTCGCGCTGTCGCTGATCATGAATCTCTTCACCGAGCCCGGCGAGCGCGCCCGCGCGATGGGCGTGTACGGCTTCGTCTGCGCGGGCGGCGGCAGCATCGGCGTGCTGCTCGGCGGGCTGCTGACGAGCTCGCTGTCGTGGCACTGGATCTTCCTCGTCAACCTGCCGATCGGCATCGCGGTCTATGCGATGTGCGTCGCGCTGCTGCCGCGCCTGCGCGCGCCGGCCGGCACCGCGCGGCTCGACGTCGCGGGCGCGATCACTGTCACGGCATCGCTGATGCTGGCCGTCTACGGGATCGTCGGCGGCAACGAGGCCGGCTGGCTGTCGACGCAGACCGTCGCGCTGATCGGCGCGGCCGTCGTGCTGCTCGCGCTGTTCATCGCGATCGAGGCGCGCGCCGCGCATCCGCTGATGCCGCTCTCGCTGTTCGCCTCGCGCAACGTCGCGCTCGCGAACGTGATCGCCGTGCTGTGGGCGGCCGCGATGTTCGCGTGGTTCTTCCTGTCCGCGCTGTACATGCAGCGCGTGCTCGGCTACGGGCCGCTGCAGGTCGGCCTCGCGTTCCTGCCGGCGAACCTGATCATGGCCGTGTTCTCGCTCGGGCTGTCGGCACGCATCGTGATGCGCTTCGGGATCCGCGGCCCGATCGCCGCCGGCCTGCTGATCGCGGCCTGCGGCCTCGCGCTGTTCTCGCGCGCACCGGTGGACGGCGGCTTCGTCTGGCACGTGCTGCCCGGCATGACGCTGCTCGGCATCGGCGCGGGCGTCGCGTTCAACCCGATGCTGCTCGCCGCGATGAGCGACGTCGATCCGGCGGATTCCGGGCTCGCGTCGGGGATCGTCAACACCGCGTTCATGATGGGCGGCGCGCTCGGCCTCGCCGTGCTCGCGAGCCTCGCCGCCGCCCGCACCGATGCACTCGCGGCCGCGACAGATCGGAAGCGCGTCGCGTAGGGAAAGAGTGTAAGATACTGTTTAGCTCTCCGTGGTCGCCGCATCATTCAAAAAAACAAAAAAACAGATCTCACCAAA
>NZ_JAAGPE010000056.1:0-45175 GCF_017104605.1 Burkholderia sp. Ac-20384
GCTCGCGGCCGGCGATGCGGAGCGGCTCGCCGCGACGGCCGCCGAAGCCGCCCGGCGCGGCCTGCGCACCGCGATGACCTACAGCCGGATGCCGAGCGGCGGCACGCTCGGCCGGCTCGCGGAGCAACTCGAAAAGCGCGCGCTGCGCGTGCCGCGTTTCGACCGCTTTCCGCTCGAACAGGCGGCCCGCGCACTCGATCTCGTTCAAACGGGCGAGGCGAAAACGAAGCTGGTGCTTCATGTTGCGGATATCGCCCGCTGAGCGGCCCGCACGCACATCACAGGAGACAACGATGACCGATACCCGAACCGGCGTACTGGCCGGCAAGTGCGCGCTCGTGACGGGCGCAAGCCGCGGCATTGGCCGTGCGATCGCGCAGCGCCTCGCATCCGAAGGTGCGATCGTCGTCGTGACGGCGCGCAGCCTCACGCAATCGGCGACGACCGCCGGCACGCTCGCCGAAACGGTTGCGCTGATCGAGCAGGCCGGCGGCCGTGCGATCGCGCTTGCGGCCGACCTGTCGAACGCGGCCGAGCGCGATGCGCTCGTCGGGCGCGCGGCGCAAGCCGCCGGCGGCCTCGACATCCTCGTCAACAACGCGGGCGTGGCCGACTACGCGTGCGTCGACGCGATGCCGATGACGATGTTCGACACGACGATCGAGCACTATCTGCGGATTCCGTTCGCGCTGGCGCAGGCCGCGATCCCGCCGATGCGCGCCCGCGGCGCCGGCTGGATCGTGAACGTCGGCTCGGTGACGGCGCTGCCGCCGCTGCGGCCGTTCGACGATTTCTCGCGTGTGGGCGGCGCGACCGTCTATGCGGCGGTGAAGGCGGCGCTGTCGCGCTTCACGCAGGGGCTCGCGGCTGAACTCGAAGCCGACGGCATCGCGGTGAATCTCGTCGCGCCGAGCACGGCGATCCGCACGCCGGGCGCCGCGCGCTACATCCCCGAAGGCTATCCGACCGAGGACGTCGCGTATCTCGCCGAAACCGCGCTCGCGCTGTGCCGCCTGCCGGCGCGCGAACGCACGGGCCTCGTCACGCACAGCCTGCATTTCCCGCTCGCGCAGCAGCTCGCGGTGCGTTCGCTGGACGGCCGCACGGCGCTGCCGCCGCCGGTGATTCCCGCGTATGCGCATCCCCACATCGACCCGACAGGACTTTGATTGATATGACGAACTCGATTCGCTTCGACGGCGGTACCGCCGTGATCACCGGCGCGGCCAGCGGCATCGGCAGCGGGCTCGCGCGCCACGCCGCCGGGCTCGGCATGCGCGTCGTGCTGGCCGATCTCGACCCGGCGAAGCTCGACGCATTCGCGGCGACGCTCGACACCGACGTGCTGTGCGTGCCGACCGACGTCAGCCGGCCGGAAGCCGTCGATGCACTGGCGGAAGCGGCCTGGCAGCGCTTCGGCGGCGTCGACCTGCTGTTCAACAACGCGGGCGTGATGGCGACCGGCTTCAGCTGGGAAATCACGCCGGAACGCTTCGAGCGCAGCTTCGCGATCAACGTGCACGGCGTGCTGAACGGGATCCGCAGCTTTGTGCCGCGGATGCTCGAGCGCAACGTGCCGGCGCGCGTCGTGAATACCGCGTCGGTCGGCGGGTTCCTGCCGAGCCCGTTGATGTCGCCTTATTCGGCGACGAAATTCGCGGTGGTCGCGCTGACGGAATCGCTGTACGGAGAACTGAAGATGTTGGGCGCACCGGTCGGCGTGTCGTTGCTCGCGCCGGGCCCCGTGCACAGCAGCATCTTCAACGACCCGTTCGGCGATGCGCACGACCGGCCCGAGGTGCGCGGCTTCGTCGACACGATGCGCTCGATGCTGAACGCGCACGGGCTCACGCCCGACGCGTTCGCCGAGCGGGTGTTCGACGGCATCCGGGAAGGGCGCTACTGGCTGATTCCGCAACCGGAGACGATCGACGGCGCGCTGCAGCGGCGCACCGACGACATTCTCGCTTCACGCGATCCGTCGCTGCCTGCGTTCTGAGGGCCGGGCGGGGCAGCCGCGCCCGGCGTGCGCCGTCACATGTGCGTGCCGGCGTGCGTGCGGCCGCTCGGGTCGCCGCCGCGATCGGGTGGCGTATTGTTCTGATCGATCTTCGCGAGCACGAAGCCGGCGTGCGGCAATGCGCCGGGCGAGCGGTGCGTCGCTTGCGCGACGGCGTCGTGCGGCGACGCAGCGGGGAAACCGGATGACGTCACGCCCGGTTGAGCGAACGCCGAAAGGGAAGCAGCCGCCAGGGCGGCGGCGACGATCGCGTGCGATTTCATGGTGGCTCCTTCACGACTGACTACGGGACAACGTAATCAGTCTAGGGCGCGAAACTTAACGCGACGTGAAGGAGTGGTGCGGCGCGTATGACGGAATATTCATGCGCGCCGCGGCATTCATGCCGGCGCCGACACCAGCGCGCAGAAGTTCTCGAGGTCGACGTTGCCGCCGCTGATCACCACGCCCACCCGTTTGCCTTTAAGCACATCCTTCATCCGTCGCACGGCGGCGAACGACAGGCAGCCGGTCGGCTCGACCACAATCTTCATACGCGCGGCAAAGAAGCGCATGCAGTCGACCAGTTCCGCGTCCGTCGCGGTCAGGATGTCGTCGACGTCGCGGCGGATGATCGGGAACGTCAGGTTGCCGAGGTGTTGCGTCTGCGCACCGTCGGCGATCGTGCGCGGCGTGTCGATGTGCACGATCGCGCCGGAGCGGAACGATTGCTGGCCGTCGTTGCCGGCTTCCGGCTCGACGCCATACAGCGTCGCGTGCGGCGACAGCGCGCGTGTGGCGAGCGCGGTGCCCGACAGCAGCCCGCCGCCGCCGAGCGGCGCGAATACCGCGTCGAGCGGGCCGACTTCGTCGAACAGTTCCTTGGCCGCCGTGCCCTGGCCGGCGATCACGTCCGGGTGGTCGTAGGGCGGGATCAGCGTGAGCCCGTGCTGCGCCGCGAGATCGCGCCCGATCTGTTCGCGATCCTCGGTGTAGCGGTCGTAGGTCACGGCCTTGCCGCCATAGCCGCGCGTCGCGGCCATCTTCGCGGCCGGCGCATCCTGCGGCATCACGATCGTCGCGGGAATGCCGAGCATGCGCGCCGACAGCGCGATCGCCTGCGCATGGTTGCCGGACGAGAATGCGACGACGCCGTTGCGGCGCTGTTCCGCGTCGAAACGCGACAGCGCGTTGAACGCGCCGCGGAACTTGAATGCGCCCATGCGCTGGAGGTTCTCGCACTTGAAGAACACTTGCGCGCCGAGTGCTTCGTCGATCGTCCGCGACGTCATCACCGGCGTGCGGTGCGCATGGCCTTCGAGCCGGGCCGCGGCAGCGGCCACATCGTCGTACGTGGGGAGAGTCGGAGAATTCATGGGTTGCCCGGTGGTCGTGAGAATCGGTCAGCAGGAGAGCAGCGCGGGTAACGCGCTTGCATCATTTCGCATCGTTGTAGACGGTCGCGCGCGAGACGCCGAGATGCTGCGACACGATCTCCATCGCGCGGCGCACTTCGAGGAAACCGTCGGCCTTCAGCGTCTGCATCAGCTCGCGGCGCTGGTCGGTCTTCAGTTCGCGCGGCGTCGTCGCGAGGCGCATTGCGAATGCGTCGATGCGCTGCCGGATCGCGTCCGCGCCGGCCGGGTCGAGCGTTTCGGCGATGGCTTCGCCGTCCGTGCTGCAGAACTGGTTCAGCATGCCCTGGAAGCCGCGGAACAGCGTGACGTCGGCATTCAGGCACAGCGCGGCCACATAGCGGCCGGTGGAATCCTTGATGCCGATCGACGTGCTTTTCGCAGTGCGGCCGTCGGCGAAGCGGTTCGGGTAGTTCGCGAGCACGGGCGGGAAATCGTCGTCCGCGATGCGGGCGAGGCCGAGCTCGGTCGCAGGGTCGCCGACTGCGCGCCCCGACAGGTTGTTGTGGATCGCGAGGATCGCGTGCTTCGGCGTGCGCAGGTCGTGAACCACGACCTCGGTGAACGGCGCGAACATCGCGCCGAGCCCTTCGGCAATGCGCTGCACCTGTTCGATCAGCGAGGCCTGCTCGGACAGCACGAGTTTCCGGGTGGTGGTCATGATGGTTTCGCGGTCAGGTTTCGGATCGATGCGACGGCTTCGGGAAAGGCGCAACCGGCGTGTTACTCGCCGTCCGCCGCTTCCGGCCGCGTGATGTCGGCAAGCAGCGGCTGCGCGATCCGCACGTAGTCGGCGGCGTCGAGCACGACGGAGCGGTCGAGGCGGCCCGCGTTGAACGCGATCTCGGTGTTGCGTTCGACCAGTGCGGGATCGACCACGAGCGTCACGCTGGAGTCGAACACGAACGGCGGCACGGCACCCATCACGCAGCGCGTGACGGTGGCCGCGAGGTCGGGCGACGCGAGGGTGGCCTTGCGGCGGCCCACCGCATCGGCGACCTTGCGGAAATCGATCTTCAGGTGGCCGGGAATCACGGCGAGCGCGGTGGTGTCGCCGCCATCCTTGAACGTGCACAGCATCGCCTTCGCGCCCTGTTCGGGGCGTGTGCCGCGCAGCGCGGCGATCGCGTCGGATTTCCCTTCGGCCGGGTGCTCCAGCACGCGGAACCGCGCGCCGGACGTGTTCAGCAGATCGCAAAGCGTGTCGAAAACGGAGTAGTCGCTCATGTCGCTCCAGGCAGGTGAGGCCGGGGAATCGGGGCGCGCTCGGATTCGAATGCTTCGGCGTGCCGGTCGATGGATTGTCCAATTATAGACGTTTTGTCATGGATGTGGCAAAGGGGCAAAGAGACGGGAACGCGCCACCGCCCGCCGTTACTTCGTCAATCCGCGTTCCTCCCATCGGTCCCACGTCTTCAGTGCCTGACGGGCCACCCGGCCGAACAGAAACGACAGGGTGTCGCTCTTCATCGACATCGATTTCCTGTTCACGATCCAGAAGTCCGTCAGAGCCGATTGCTTTCCGCTCAGCAGATCCGCGATCGTCCGGCCATTGAGGTGCGTCAGGGCGACGCCATGACCGAAACATCCGCCCGAGTAGATGATGCGTTCGTCATCGATGAAGCCGATTTCCGGCACCATGTCCATCGTCACCGAAACCGGGCCGCCCCATCGGTAGTCGATGCGCGTGTTGCGCAGCTGCGGGTAGATCCACTTCAAGTGTGCTTCGCAATGCCGCCACGCTGCGGGGGCGGGAACCTCGTCCATTGCGTCCGTCCGGTAGCTGATCGCATCGCCGCCGCCCATGAGAATGCGGCCATCGGCTGTCGGCCTGAAATAGTGCAGCATCTGCCGGTTGTCCCCGAACGACTGTCGTTCCTTCCAGCCGATGCTTTCCCATTGCGCATCGCTCAAGGGTTCGGTGACGACCTGATACGTCCAGAGCGGATACTGGCGCGCTTTCAGCTTCGACGAGCCGGGAATCTCGCGAGAATAGGCATTCGTCGCCACGACGATCCGGTCCGCCTCGATCCGGCCGTGCGGCGTCGCGATGCGTACCGCCAACGGCGTTCTTTCCAGGCTCGTGACAGGTGTCAGCTCATGGATCGACACCCCGCTCGACATCGCCAGGGCCTTCAGCGACCGGACTTGCTTGCAGGGGTTGAGATAGCCGGTGTCCGACTCGTAGATGCCGCCTGCGAAACGTTCCGAATGGAAGTCCTGCTGGAACTGTTGCGCGCTGCGCCACGCCATGTCCGCGTCGATGCCCAGCTTCTGGAACAACTCGAGCGTCTTTTGCATGCGGCCCAATTGCTGCTGCGTGTAGCTCGCGCGGACCAGGCCGCCATGGCAGTAGTCGGACTGAAAGCCATGTTCCTCGATGAGGTGCCGGGTGTGCGCCACGGCGAGCTTCAGGTAGTGATGGGCATCGACCATCTTTTGCCTGCCCCAGCGCAGCAGGACCATTTCCGGCTCCAGGCCGAACATTTTCGTGCTGAACCCGGCGTTGCGACCGCTGGCGCCGAATCCCACGATGGCGGCTTCCAGCACGACGACTCGCGCGTTGGGATTGTCCTTCTTGAATTGAAACGCGGTGTTCAGCCCGGTGAAGCCGCCTCCGATGATGGCGACATCGACCTTGAGATCCCCGGACAGCGATGGATTGGGCGAATATTCTCCGTAGGCGTGCTGCCAGAACGATCTGGCCTGAAGCAGTGATGTTTGATCGAGTGCCATGGCGATGCTCACAGGTGGGGAGGTCCGGTTGCCGCTCGATGAACGATGAAAGGGCGCAGCGGCAGATCTCACGGGTTGCAAAGGCTCACGCCTGCTGATGATGGTGATTAATTTCGGTATGCATAATTATTTGCTCGTGCCGATGAATGAACGCGTCGACACGGCTTGCCAGCACGGCGTCATCTCCGTCCAGCGAGCGCCTCATCATGTCGATCTGAAATTCCTCCTGATCGACCATGTAATTCAGCAGGGCGCGCGAATCGGAGGGGCCGATGTCTCGTAGGTGCCGCAACGTTTCGCAGTAGGCGATCGTCTGTGCGTACACGTATTTCAGGAGCGGCTTCAGCACACACGTCGGGACTGAACCGATTACCCATGCCTTCACCCGCGTAGCCAACCTGGGCGAATCATCCATGCCCCAACGAGTTGCCGCAGCGTGGTAAATCGGCGCATTGAACGCTTCCAGTTTTAAATAGGCTGCCCATAGTCGCTGGCGAGGATCGCCGTCGAGACGCCCCGCAAGTCGTCCAATGGCACGCAAGGCGAAGGCGCGGTTCTGGATCTCGTAGTGAAATCCATCGGTAAATGCGTTGGTCGGCATCAAGGTTTTCCGCTCGTGTAGGGCCGGTGCCTGACCAGGAGAGCCTGCTCCCCGTCATGCCGGCATGTCGATCGATTCGAACAAGCACAAAGCAATCCTAATGATTGAGGTCTGACATCTCTCAATGGTCGGATCAATGGGCTACGTACTCAATTGCTGGAAACGCCGTCCGTCCCGCGCTCGACACCTTTCGTATCGCTTCCCGAAAGGCAAGCGATCCTCCTGAGCGCGTCTTGAGCGACGTCGGGCAATCTGCCCCGCATACCGTCGCCGGGGCGTATTGACAATAATATGTCACGTGACCTATTTGTGCAACATCGACGCTGAACGTGTACCGTGGGCAGCGAAACCTGGTTGCGGCCGTCCAGCCCGGCGCCACGAGGCTGGGGGCGTGCTTCTTGAGTCATGGAGCGGTGCGCTTGCCACTGCGCCGGACTGTTTTCCCAGGGAGGATTTGCGCAAGTGGAAGACAAGCACGGATTCCCCGTGCAGACGGACGGACAACCTGTCTTGTGTGCGTTCGCCAATGGGCAGCGTCTCGTCTCCTCCGTTTTGAAACCTGCGTAGAATGTCGCCGTCAGGTTCGGCGTCTCGGCTGCCACAGTGGAACCGAGGCCTTGAAGCCGGCGGCAAATGTGGGTCGACCGACACGGCCCGATGTCGGGTAGCGAAGTTTTGCAAAATCCGGTCGACCAACCTATATTCCCGCTCGCGGTGTATCGAGCGGACCCGACTCGCGCGGTATGCGACCGGGCATGAGCGGCGCCGAAGCGTCATCAGTACCATCGCCCCGGGGCATGCGCGCACGGGGCAGCAGGAGGAATTCTTGAAGAGGGCGGCTCTCGATAACGGACGCGTCTTGACCGAACGCGGAAAGAACGCGGTGAACAAAATTATGGCCAGTGCGATCGAGATCTTCGTGGACGAAGGCTACGGTGGGCTGACCATGCGGAAGGTCGCGGCAAAGGCGGGATTGGCGCTGTCCAACCTGCAGCACTACTTTCCGACGCGCGAAGACATCTTCGAGGCCATCCTTGCCGTGACGAGGGAGGCGTACGCCAATACGTACGACAGCGTGCGCGCGGACATGTCGCTGACACCCGAGGGCCGCCTGGAGAAAGTGGTTCGCCTGTTGCTCGAAGACGGAAAGCAGCCCAAGACCCAAAGCCTGTTCGTGAACTTCTGGGCACTGGCCCAGACCCAGGAGTTCGCGCGGAAAATGCTCGAAGAGGGATATGGATTTCAGCGGAGCGTGATCGCGGGATTCATCGAAGCCGTCAACCCGGCGCTGTCACCGGCAGTGCTTACCCGGCGAGCGGCACTGGTGACGGCGCAGATCGAGGGGCTCATCGTGTTGATTCCGCAAAGGAATCGGTTCCCGTCGGATATCAAGGGAATCGAGGATGACGTGGTGATGGCCATTCTGGCTTTGGCCAAGGCGCCGTGAGCTGAATCGCTGCGGCGGCTTGGCGTCAGGCCGGATTTGAGGCGGCTTCAGAATACGGACGATGCTGCGCGCCGACGCTGGCCGAGGCACGGCGATATCTCACGCAGGCCGCGAGAGGCCGTTCGACGACGGACGTGGCAAGCGTTCGAGTCGTCGGAGCCCATCAAGTCAAACGCAGAGTCGAGGGCCCGGTGAGGCTTGCCGGCAACTGGCTGGAAAATGGATCGACGGGGAGTACACGGGCAATGGTGACCAGTACGCAGGAACACCGCGAAGCGGATTCATCGTCGGCGCGGCGATATCCGGGCATCCGAACAAGCAAGACGCGCCACTTCTACGTACAAACGGCGCTATCGCTCATGCTCGCGCTTGTTGCGCATTGCACGTTTGCCTCGAGCGACGTGAGCGACGAGGCTCAGCAGCAAGCTGCGTTGCGTGCCCTGATGGGCAAGGATCCTGCGCCGGCGGATAGTGTCAAGGGCATTGCGCTGTCGCCATGGGCGCATGGGCCATCGGCTTCAGGGCCGCTGTGGGTCGTGTCGGCTTTGGTCCAGCGTTCGAACGAGAACGTTGACGCGGAGTTGTGGACAGGTGTCCTGACCCGCGACGAGCAGGGGTTCCGCCTGCTCGCGAGCGATCGAAGCGAGCGCGTCGATACGTCGCCGATGTTGTGGAGTGCAGTCCTGGTCATGGACGTCATTCCCTATCGCATCAGTGCGCAGGAAACCGCCTTTGGCGTTCGCTTCAACAATAACTACACATCGACTTCTTTTAGCGATTCGACCGAGATACTGAGCCTGTATCGCTATGCCGATGCGCGCGTGATGCCGATCTTCACCGCAGTTACCGACTGGTCGACCTTGGACAAGGACGGGGCTGCGACGTGTGTCGCGGAGAAGGCGGGAAAAGGCAAGGATCCGGGCGACGCACGGCAGGATGCGTGTGATGCGGAAAACACGGAGGAGGTTCATTACGTGTTGTCGTTCAGCCCTCGCATGACCAACGGGCACTACGACCTCATTGTGCGTCCGAAAGGCAAAGTCGCGTCGGGCAAGTCCGCGCGGTTTACCTGGAACGAGAAGACGTATCAGCCGCGCCGATTCACCGGCGACTGGCACTGAAATTCGGCCGTGTCGGATCGGCGCTACGTGTCGACACGGCCGCTTCCATCGTTGAACCATAGCGATGGTCTCATGCACAGCTGAGGCCGTCGGGAATGGTTCTTCATCAGAGAGATCTTTGACAAACCATGCAGACGGAAATCGAAGCGCCGGGCCCAGCCGGCCCGTTGAAAGGCACGCTCTTGTCCCCGGACACCGGCGATGTTCCTGTGGTGCTGATCGTGCCGGGCTCCGGCTCGACCGACAGAAACGGCAACGCACCGAGCTGGCTTCAGGCGTCGACTTATCGATTGCTCGCGGAAGGATTGTGCGAAGAAGGTATCGCGTCGGTACGAATCGACAAGCGCGGCATGTACGGCAGCGCGTCGGCGATACCGGATGCCAATGACGTCACGATCGAGGATTACGCGGCCGACATCTACGCGTGGGTCGCCGCCATCCGGGCGCGGACAGGCGCTTCCAGCGTATGGGTGTTGGGGCACAGCGAGGGCGGTTTGGTGGCGTTGCTGGCGGCACGGCAATCGGCCGATATCGCCGGCCTGATCCTGGTTGCCACGGCGGGGCGTCCGTTGGGGCCCGTATTGAGGCAGCAACTGCGATCGAACCCGGCAAATGCCCCGATCCTGGAAAATGCAATGTCGATCCTCGATTCGCTGGAAGCAGGGGATCGTGTCGATGCAGCCAGCATCGATCCAGTGCTCATGCAGTTGTTCAGGCCGCAAGTTCAGCGCTTCGTGATGAGCGAATTGACTGTCGATCCGGCAGCGCTGCTGGCCGGTTACATGAAGCCCGTGCTCATCGTGCAGGGAACGCGGGATATTCAGGTTGACGTGCAGGACGCGGAACTGCTGAAGCATGCCAATCCGCGGGCCGAAATGGCGCTGATCGCCGACGCCAATCATGTGCTCAAGACGGTCCGCACGCCGGATCTGCAAGAAAACCTTGCGGCTTATTCGAACCCGGATCTGCCGCTGACGGAGGGTGTCGTGGCGGCTATTTCAGCGTTCGTGCACGCATCCACGGCGAGTCGGCGTTAGGCCTGGTCGAATCTGGTTTGTCCGTTGGGGCGGCCTGAACGGGGGCGGGCAAGCGCCGGATGACGTCAAGCGTCTGCTGTCCGCAAGCGAGACGGACCGCATCAGCCGGCCCGGGCGGAACGCATTGAGCGCGAGCTGGCGGCAGGCGACTTTCGACGAGCAAGCACAAATTCCGGAAATCGTGCGCCGTCAGCGACTCAGGTATTCAGTCACGCGCACCTGCAGGTGGGGGATCGCATCGGTGAGCCGCAGATACGCGTCGACATCCATCAGCGTCCATTCCTGGCCTTCGTCGCCGAAACGGATCGCGGCGACTTCCGCACCGCTCAACCAACCGGCGAAGAACCAGTGTGGCAGGCGATCCGGTCGATTCGACGGATAGACCCGCGACCAACCGATCCGGCTGCCCGGTATCGTCAATCCGAATTCCTCATGGAGTTCACGTAGCACGCAAGCTTCGGGCGTCTCGTTCCCTTCCCGGCCTCCGCCCGGCAGGTCCCACAGACCGGGAAACGGTATGTCGGGCTTGTCGTCGCGTCGATAGACGAGGATTTCCCGGTCCTTGAAGAGCGCGATTTTCGAACCACTGAAGGGGGCGGGCGATTCCATGCAGGATCCATATCGTGGAAGCGGGGTTGTCAGTGTAGATTCTCGGACATCGACGCGTACGCTCGATTTAATATAAGCATCCGTTCGGCACGACAACGATGATCCGGCAGGCGCTCGCGTAGCCTGAAAATTAGCGTCGGCCCGGGGCCGGGCATATTCCGCATAGAGACGAGATGAGCGCGATGGTGTCGATCAGAGCAGCGAGGCAGGCAGACGCCGCGCGTATTGCCGTGCTCGGCGCACATGTCTGGGTGGACACCTACGCAGCGGCGGGCGTGTCCGAGGTCATTGCACAGTACGTGCTGAGGACTTTTACGCCCGAACGAATCCTGACTCTGGTGAACGATCCCAGCACCGTCCTGCTGGTTGCCGAGGCAGATGGAAATCTTGCCGGATATATCGTCATCCGTCTGGATTCTCGCCATTCAGACGTTCCCGTCGAAATTGAAACGCTCTACGTCCAGGCGACCTTTTCCGGCCGTGGAATCGGATCGTCACTGCTGACGCATGCGCGCGGCATCGCAGAGGAGAGAACCGGAAGTCGGTCATTCTGGCTCAGCGTCAACTCGCAAAACGAGAAGGCCATCGCGTTCTACCGTTCCCGGGGAATGGCGCAGGAAGGGACTGCGTACTTTGAGCTTGGCGGGATCCGGCACGAGAACAAGATCATGGTCGCCAGGGGCTGACAGGGCTCCTGGCGTCGTGAAGCGCTGTCGAGCGCCGGAAAGTGTGCTGCATCGACGGGTTGAATCCGCAAGGAACATGGCGGGCCGTTGAGGTGCGAGGCCGCCGCTGGCCGGTACCGGTCAACCACCGATGCACGGAAACAAAAAACGAACCATGACAAACCTGATTCGATTCCGCGTCCGACCGGTATTTCACGGCAGCGATCTTCTGGTCGAGGTACTTGACGACCATCGGACGGTGGATTTTCCAAACCTCGCTGCGATCCTGCAAGATGCGCTGCATTCGATCCAGGTCCCGCATCCGGACGGCCTGGATGAACCCGAGGTCGCATTGTCTCAAGACCGCTACTTCAGCTATTGGACATACGCTCGGGGCAGCTATGAAATTGACGACGATATCTGGGGCCTGTTCGTCACGGCAACGATCGACAACTTGCCCATCGTCGCGGACATCGAAAAAGCCCTTCTTTCAACGGGAAAGTTCGTCAAGGAAGAAGTGGATTTCAGTGCGTTCAGGTGAGTTGAAACGAGCCGGCGACGCGTGCAAGCGCTCCACCGGCCCGCAACAGAACACCGCAATCCATCCAGGGAAAGGTGATCGCACCACGCGATCACCTGACTTCACCCTCGCACAGCCTTCACCACATACTGACTCGTCGGCACCACATCGATCTTGTCGAAATCGATGAAGCGACCGCAGCTATCCATCATCTCCGCCACATTCCGCTGGAATTTCTCATCATCACCGACCGCGTCGAAGAACGCGTGCGGATCGGTCATCGCGGCGGCCGGGAAGCATTCCTCGACGATCGCGTCGTACCCGGGCGCCGCATGCGTGAGCGCCCGCACGACGACGTTCTGCACGTACAGGAAATTGTCCTGCGTATCGATCGCGACGCGCGTGTGATGCCCGTGCCACACGTCGAGCCACGCTTCGTGCGTCAGCCGCGGCGGCCGCTTCAAGAACGCGAGCTGCGAAAAACCCGTAGTGCGCTCGCCCGGCCGCGCCGGAAAGCGCGTATTCGGAATCGGCTGCGACTCGGTGACGAGATACGCCGCCATGTGCGGGACCACGGCGCGCACCGCGTCGTCGAACGGCTGGCGGAACATCGCGTTCGCGCTGTCGACCCACACCGCGACGATCCCGTCGATGCCCGGGTGCGTGTTGGTCTGCTTCAGGCCAGCGGCCGGTGCGACATCCGCATCCGCGACGTTCACCTGCACGCCGTGCGCACCGAGCGACAGCAGCTTGTCGGCGAGCTGCGCGCGCACCGTGCGGTTCCACTGATCGGGCGCGGCCTGCGCGTCGCGCCACAACACGTAAATGACTTTCTCCATTGCTCCGGCTCCAGGGGGGAATGACGGGATCGGCGGCGGTGCCGCCGGGGTTCAGGAAGCGGTTTCAGGCGATCCGGCCGCCTGGTGCGCGCCCGGTGCGAACCGGTTCGCGGTCAGCGAGAACGACGGCGGGATCGGCGACGTGACGGTTTCGAACAGCCGCTCGTGGCGCGTCGCGTGAATGCGCCATACGCCGTCGCGTTTTACGTACTGGTCGTCGTAGAACGCCGTGCCGTGCAGCAGGTAGTTATCCTCAAGATTGATCGCGTGATCCTCGAGAAACCACACGCCGCACGCGTGATCGGCCGAGACCAGCGTGAGCTCCGGATGATGGCCGTGATGCATCGTCAGGAAGGTCGGCTTGCCGATCAGCTCACGCAGGCTCGATACGAACGCGTCACGGCCGTCGTATGCATAGCGGCCGCCGTACAACCGCGCCTCGCAGTCTTCGGTCAGGCAATCGGCGAGCAGCGCCCAGTCGTGCGTGTCGACCGCGCGGAAATACCGGTACTTCAACTGTCGGATCTGCTCGTACTCATGGAGCGTGCGGGTCGTGTCGTCCATCGCCGGGTCTCGTGGTGGTGTCGTTCGATGGTAGGAACGAAGCTGCCTGCGTCACATCGTCTGTTCGGACGAATGCCGTTGTCGAACATGAACGGCACTGCCGAAACGAATCACCGGTTTCATCCGAACGGGTGATGGCCGTCGCATCGTGCGGCGGTAACGTGGCATCGACGCGGCGTTCGAACCGCGCCGGCACCGAACAAGGAGACAGGATGCCCCTCATCGAATCGCTGGAAGCGCGCGTGCGCCGGCTCGAGGACGCCGACGCAATTCGCCGGCTGAAGGCGCGCTACTTCACGTGCTGCGACCGCAAGGATCCGGAAGGCATGCGCGACTGCTTCGCACCCGGCCACGTGCCCATCGACTACGGCGTGATCGGCACGTTCGACACGCGCGACGCGCTGGTCGACGTATTCGCGCAACTCGGCTGCCATCCGCACATCGTCGAGATGCACCACGGCGTGAATCCCGAGATCGATGTGCTCGACGCGACGCATGCGCGCGGCACGTGGGGCCTGCACTACCAGATGATCGACACGAACGCGCGCACGCTCACGCAGCTCGGCGCGTACTACGACGACGAATACCGGAAGGTCGACGGCGAATGGAAGATCGCGGGCACGCGCTGCGTCGTCACGTCGACGCTGTCGGCCCGCTACGAAGGCGATGCGCCGGGCGTGCTGTTCGCCGGCGCGCAGCCGCCGGCCGCCTGACGCACGCCAGCGCCACCCACGTGGCGCACATTCCACAGGAGACATCGAACATGACACAGAAACACGATGCGCCGGTTGCCGTCGTGACGGGCGCATCGCGCGGCGCGGGCAAGGGCATCGCGCGCGCGCTCGGCGCGGCCGGCATGACCGTCTATGTCACGGGCCGCTCGCAGAACGAAGGCGATGCGCCGCTGCCCGGTACGATCCACGAGACCGCACGCGAGATCGATGCGCTCGGCGGCCGCGGGATCGCGGTGGCCTGCGACCACGCGGACGACGAACAGGTGAAGGCGCTGTTCGAGCGTGTCGAACGCGAAAGCGGGCGGCTCGACATGCTCGTCAACAACGCGACTTACCTGCACGATCAGCTGATCCTGCCGGGCCCGTTCTGGGAGAAGTCGCTCGACCTCGTCAACATCCTCGATGTCGGGCTGCGCTCGGCCTATGTCGCGAGCTGGCACGCGGCGCGGCTGATGGCGCAGCGTCGCAGCGGGCTGATCGCGTTCACGTCGTCGTTCGGCGCGAGCTGCTACATGCACGGCGCGGCCTACGGTGCGCAGAAGTCCGGTGTCGACAAGTTCGCGAAGGACATGGCCGTCGATCTGAAGCCGTTCGACGTCGCGGCCGTGTCGATCTGGATGGGCCCGCTGCGCACCGAGCGCACGACGCGCGTGTGGGAAGAACACCCGGATCTGTACAAGGAATTCTCGCTCGTCGCGGAAAGCCCGGAGTTCACGGGCCGCGTGATTCATGCGATCCACGGCGATCCGCAGCGCATGGCGCTGTCGGGGCAGGTGCTCGTCGGCGCGGAAGCCGCGCTGCGGTACGGCATCGCCGATCTCGACGGCGAGCAGCCGCCGTCGTACCGCGAACTGCTCGGCGGGCCCGTGCAGGCGCATCCGGCGATCGTCGCCTGAGGAGCGCGCATGGGCATCCTGACAGGCAAGGTCGCGCTCGTGACGGGCGCGGGACAGGGCGTCGGCCAGGGCGTTGCGCAGGCACTCGCTGCGGAAGGCGCGCAGGTCGCCGTGGTCGGTCGTACGCGCGACAAACTGCTCGCGACCTGTGACGCGATCCGCACGCGCGGCGGTGTAGCGGAGCCGTTCGTGTGCGACGTGATGGACGCAACGCAGATCGAGCAGTGCGTCGACAGCGTTGTCGCGCGGTTCGGTGGCGTGCAGATCCTGATCAACAACGCGCAGGTCGTGCCGCTCGGCCGCCTGCTCGACGTGACCGACGCGGATTTCATGGCGGGGCTCGAATCGGGGCCGATCGCGACGCTGCGGATGATGCGCGCGTGCCATCCATATCTGAAGGGCGACGGCGTGATCGTCAATTTCGCGTCGTCGGCCGCGGTGCGCTGGGATGCGTCCGGCTACGGCGCGTATGCGGCGACCAAGGAGGCGATTCGTGCGTTGACGCGCGCGGCCGCCTGCGAATGGGGCGTGGACGGCATCCGCGTGAACGCGGTCGCGCCGCATGCGTTGTCGCCGGGCCTGAAAGGCTGGGTCGATGCGAATCCGCAGGAAGCCGCGGCGTTCTTCCGCACGATTCCGCTCGGCCGCGTCGGCGACTGCGAGCAGGACATCGGGCGCGCGATCGTGTTCCTGGCGAGCCGCGATGCCGCGTACCTGACCGGCGCGACGTTGCCGCTCGATGGCGGGCAGGCTTACTGGGGCTGACGGCGGGGGCCGACGGCGTGCGGCGCTGGCCGCGTGCCAATCATGAACCGGCAAACACGCGCCGACATGCGCGCGGCAGCCGGCCAACCGGATTCGAAGAGAGGACGACATGGGTCGACTGGAAGGAAAGGTAGCGATCGTCACGGGCGGTGCGCGTGGCATGGGTGCGGCGACGTGCCGGTTGTTCGTCGCGGAGGGCGCGCGCGTCGTGATCGGCGACGTGCTCGACGCGGAAGGCGAAGCGCTCGCGCGCGAGCTTGGCGACGCGGCGCGCTTCATGCGGCTCGACGTCGCCGACGAAGCGAACTGGGTGCGCGTGACCGACGCGACGATGGAGCAGTTCGGCCGTATCGACGTGCTGGTCAACAATGCGGCCGTGCTGACGTTCGGCGGCATCACCGAGCTGTCGAAACGCGATTTCGAACGTGCGGTGTCGATCAACCTCGTCGGGACGTTCGTCGGCATCCGGACCATCGCGCCGCACATGATCGCGCAGAAGAGCGGGTCGATCGTCAACATCTCGTCGGTGGACGGGCTGCGCGGCGTGAACGCGCTGGCCGCGTACGTATCGAGCAAGTGGGGCGTGCGCGGGCTGACGAAGGTCGCGGCGCTCGAACTCGGCCACCAGGGTGTGCGCGTGAATTCGATCCATCCGGGCGGCGTGAATACCGCGATGTCGAACCCGACCGGCGCGCCGCTCGAGGAAATCAACAAGCACTACGCGAATGTGCCGCTGCAGCGCGTCGGCCTGCCCGACGAAATCGCGCGCGCGACGCTGTTCCTCGCGAGCGACGACGCGTCGTACTGCAACGGCGCCGAACTGGCCGTCGACGGCGGGATGGCGGCAGGCGCGTATTACCCCGGATTGCCTGGCGCACCGTTTTGAGCGGGGGCGCTCGTCGCACGCTCCTGTCAGATGTTTGTGTACGCAACCTAATTCGGGGTTTCCCGCAGTAGCGAAAACGCGAATTCGCACGGCTTGCGTTGGCGTTTGCGAAGCGCGGGAGCGGCAGGCCGATTTTGCCGCTCCCGCGAAACCCTTGCCGGACGGCCGTCCTGGCCGTTTTGTCCCCAAATCGCACGCAATGGCGCTGTAAAAAGGACGCGCAGGCAACCGGCGTGCCGGCTCGCCGACATAGTTGTTTCTTGTTGCAACGCAACGTTTGCCGAATAACGGCGATGGTATGCTGGCCGTCATGGAGTTGTACGGCAGGTTGCTTGTATGGCGAAACTCGCGTTCGCAATTACTAAAGAGACATCACCTTCTCTCGCATGCATCGCGGCATCGACGCGCGCTCCGCTCGCGCGTCCCGCCCTGCGTGCCGCCGCACCCTGCGCTCCAATCGCATCCCCCATCTCGCGGGCTCGCCCCGCAACCCCCATCCCCGCCCAATAATCTGGAGACATCCTCATGTCGCAAAACACTTTGGCCGAAGCAACACACGGCCCGCTGATCGCTCCGCCGGCTTTCGTCAAACATCGCAAGCTGATCGACTGGGTGTCGCGCATCGCGGCGCTCACGGAGCCCGAGCGCGTCGTGTGGTGTGACGGTTCGCAGGAAGAAAACGACGCACTGTGCCAGGCGATGGTCGACCAGGGCACGCTCACGCGCCTGAACCCGGCGAAGCGCCCGAACTCGTATCTCGCGCAATCCGATCCGTCCGACGTCGCGCGCGTCGAGGATCGCACGTTCATCTGCGCGGCCTCGCGCGACGACGTCGGCCCGACCAACAACTGGGTCGAACCCGCCGAAATGCGCGAGACGCTCAACGGCCTGTTCCGCGGCTCGATGCGCGGCCGCACGCTGTACGTCGTGCCGTTTTCGATGGGCCCGCTCGGCTCGCCGATCGCGCACGTCGGCGTCGAACTGTCCGACAGCCCGTACGTCGCGGTGAACATGCGGATCATGACGCGCATGGGCCGCGAGGTGTACGACGTGCTGGGTGAGGACGGCGAGTTCGTGCCGTGCGTGCACAGCGTCGGCCATCCGCTCGAAGCCGGCCAGCAAGACGTGCCGTGGCCGTGCAACCCGGTCAAGTACATCGTGCATTTCCCCGAGACGCGCGAGATCTGGAGCTTCGGCTCGGGCTACGGCGGCAACGCGCTGCTCGGCAAGAAGTGTTTCGCGCTGCGTATCGCGTCGACGATGGGCCGCGACCAGGGCTGGCTCGCCGAACACATGCTGATCCTCGGCGTGACGTCGCCGGCCGGCAAGAAATATCACGTCGCGGCTGCGTTCCCGTCCGCATGCGGCAAGACCAACTTCGCGATGCTGATTCCGCCGCAGGGTTTCAACGGCTGGAAGGTCACGACGATCGGCGACGACATCGCATGGCTGAAGCCGGGCCGCGACGGCCGGCTGTATGCGATCAACCCGGAAGCCGGCTTCTTCGGTGTCGCGCCGGGCACCGGCGTGAAGACCAACCCGAACGCGATTTCGACGCTCACCGAAAACGTGATCTTCACGAACGTCGCGCTGACGGAAGACGGCGACGTGTGGTGGGAAGGGCTGACCGACACGCCGCCCGCGAAGCTGACCGACTGGCAGGGCAACCCGTGGACGCCGGAAATCGGCAAGGAAACCGGCCGCAAGGCTGCGCATCCGAATTCGCGCTTCACGGCGCCGGCCGCGCAGTGCCCGTCAATCGACGGCGACTGGGAAAACCCGGCCGGCGTGCCGATCGACGCGTTTATCTTCGGCGGCCGCCGTTCGACGACCGTGCCGCTCGTGACGGAGGCGCGCGACTGGGTCGAAGGCGTGTACATGGCCGCGACGATGGGCTCGGAGACGACTGCCGCGGCGGTTGGCCAGCAGGGCATCGTGCGTCGCGATCCGTTCGCGATGCTGCCGTTCTGCGGCTACAACGTCAGCGATTATTTCGCGCACTGGCTCAAACTCGGCAAGCAGCTCGACGGCGCGGGCGCGAAACTGCCGAAGATCTACTGCGTGAACTGGTTCCGCAAGGATGCGAACGGCAAGTTCGTGTGGCCGGGCTTCGGCGAGAACATGCGCGTGCTGAAGTGGATGCTCGATCGCCTCGAAGGCACGGGCGGTGGCGGCGAGCATGCGTTCGGCGTGTCGCCGGCGTATGAGGACCTGCACTGGGATGGGCTCGATTTCACGCGCGAGCAGTTCGATGCGGTGACGTCGATGAACGCCGACGAATGGCGCGAGGAGCTGAAGCTGCATGCGGCGCTGTTCGATACGCTGAAGCTGCGCCTGCCGGCCGAAATGACCGACACGATGAAGAAGATCGAGCAGCGCATCGGCGCCTGACGGTCCGCATCGACGGCGTTGTCCTGACGTCCCGCCGCCGGCATGCATCGCCGGCGGCGGGACGTTTTTGCATCGGCTCTACACACGCGCTGTCCGCTTACTGCGTGCGGCAATGCGCGACGACTTCATCCACCGCGCGCTGCACGTCGCCGCGCCGGTAGCGCAGCAGCGCGCTGTCGGCCGGATCGGGCTCGTACGACACGACGTTGCCACGCCCCGTGTAGATCGCCATGTCGGGCAGCAACGGATGCTCCTGGTCGAGCGACGGCACGTCCTGCGGATTGCCGGCCGCGCGGAAGAAGGCTGCGAAGTAGTCGGCAAAGCTGAGGTTCTCGTCGCCGACGAGGTAGGCCTTGCCCGTTTCGCCGCGCTGCAGCGCCCCCCAGATCGCTTCCGACAGCGATTGCGTCGAGATGAAGTTGCTGCCACCGGCCGGCCCGAACACGGGCAGCCCCGCGAACTGACCCTGCGCATAGCCCGTGTAGGCAGCGAACATCTCGTTGCGCAGCCCCGGCACCGATCCGACGACGAACGGCGCATTGACGCTGCAGACGGCAAACGACGGCGTCGCGAGCGCACGCACGCGTTCGTCGGCGAGATGGCGCGAGCGCACGTACGGCACCGTGTCGACGAGCGCCGGCGCGACCTGCGGATAGAAGCTGCCGACCAGCACCGCACGCTTCACGCCCGCGTCGCGTGCGAGCGCGAAGAAGCGCGGCACCGCGTCAACGTTCGCGCGTTCCCAGTGCGCAGCTTCGTCGGTGCCGGGCGGCAGGTGGCGGATATCGTTGCCGGCTGCGAACACCACGGCGTCGAACGGCGCGAGATCGTCGCGCGTGAAGTTGCCGGCCACGTAGTCGCGCAGCAGCACGTCGAACTGCGCGAGCGCGCTGCCGGGCGCGGGCGGCTTGCGCGCGGCGAGCGTGACGTGGTTACCCTGCGCGTGCAGGTGCAGCGCGGCATGGCCGCCAATGAGGCCGGTGCCGCCGACGATCAGGATCTTCATGGTGTCTCCCGTAGCGGCGCAACCGCGCCGCGTGAAATGAACAGGCGAGCGGTGCCGCTCAGAAGTTGAAGCCGTTGCCCGAGACGACGGGCATGTTGGTCCAGAAGCCGTTCGGGTCGCGATACCAGCCGGCCGCCGCGAGCGCGCCGCCGTCGACATGCAGCGTCGTGCCGGTGATCCACGCGGCGAGCGGGCTCGCGAGGAACAGCGCGGCGCCTGCGATATCGCCGGCCGCGCCGAAGCGCCCGAGCGGGATCCAGCGCGGGATGTGCTCGCGATGCTCGGCCGCGACCATCGCGCTCACAGGCACCTGCGGCGTCTCGGTGGTCTCGGGAGCGATCTGGTTCACGCGAATGCCGGCCGGCCCGAGTTCGACGGAAAGGCTCTTCGTGAATCCGGTCAGCGCGGCCTTGAACGACGCGTACACGGTGCAGTTCGGAATCGCGCGAAAGCCTTCGATCGACGACACGCCGACGATGCTGCTGCCCGCACCGCGCTTGCGCAGCAACGGCAGCATCGCGCGCGTGACGATGAAGACCTGGCGCAGGTTCACGTCGAACAGACGCGCGATGTCGTCGTCGGTGCAGTCGTCGAACGGTTTCGCGATCTGCAGGAAATCGCCCACATTGTTGACGAGCACGTCGAGGCCGCCGAAACGTGCGTCGACGGTTCGCGCGAATGCATTGACCTCGTCGCGGCGCGTGACGTCCACGGTGCCGACGAGCGCATCGACGCCCGCCGCTTCGAGCGCCTGGCGCACGTCCTGCGCGCGGGCCGGGTCGATCTCGGCCACTGCGACGCGCGCGCCGGCTGCGCCGAACGCTTCCGCGCACGCACGGCCGATACCCGCGCCGCCGCCGGTGACCAGCGCGGTCTTGCCGGTGAATGAAATCATTGATGGACTCCTTTGAACGGGAAGGCAGGGCGTCGCGTCACAGCGACGACACCAGTTGTGCGTTGACGATCCGCAGCTCCGCACCGTTCACGAAACGCGATTCGTCGGACGCGAGGAACAGCACGAGATTCGCGACGTCCTGCGGGTCGCACATGCGCGCCATCGGATCGCTGCCGATACCGAGCGCGGCCGGGTCGAGATCGGGCATCAGCGCCTGCGTCATCGGCGTCCAGATCCCGTCCGGATGGATCGAGTTGCAGCGGATCCGGTAGCCGCTGCGCTTGCAGTGCACGGCGACGCTGCGCGCGAGCGCCGTCACCGCGCCTTTCGACCCGGTGTACGCGCACATCATCGGCAGCCCGCCGAGTGCGGCGACCGACGACATCATCACGATCGAGCCCGGCGTGTCGTTCCCCTTCATCGCGCCGATCGCATACTTGCAGCCGAGGAAATAGCCATCGGCATTGGTGCGCATCACGCGCCGCCACGTGTCGAGGCTCGTGTCCTCGATCGAGCCGACCGGGCAGATCGCCGCGTTGTTGACGAGCACGTCGAGACGGCCGAAGCGGTCGAGCGTCGATGCGATCGCATGCTGCCAACCGGCTTCGTCGGCGATGTCGTGGCGGACGAACAGCGCCGCGTCGCCGATCTCGCGTGCGAGCGCACGGCCTGCGTCCTCGTCGATGTCGGTCAGCACGACACGCGCGCCTTCGGCGGCGAGCAGCAGCGCATCCGCGCGGCCGACGCCGCTTGCCGCGCCGGTAATCAGCGCGACCTTGTTTGCGACTCGATTCATGGTCGGTCGAATTCCTTTGAGGTTGAAAGAAGGCCGGCACTCATGCGGCGCCCGGCACGCGGCCGGCCTTGATCGCGTCGAGCGCGGCCGTGCCGTAGATCTGCGCGATCGTGTCGTCGACGCGCGGGTTGGTGCGCAGCTCATGGCCGCCGTCGACCGCGAAGCTCTGGCCGGTCACCCAGCCCGACTCGGGGCCGGCGAGATAGCGCACCGCATGCGCGATCGCTTCCGGCTCGCCGAGCGTGCCGAGCGGGATCTGTTCGAGAAAGCTGTCGACGAGCGCGCGGTTGTCGAACATCGGCGCGGTGGCTTCGGAGCGCGTGAGGCCCGGGCGCACCGCGTTCACGCGGATCTTCGCGCCGGCCAGTTCCTCGGCCGCGCCGCGCACGAGCGCTTCGAGCGCGGCCTTCGCGGTGCAGTACGCGGACAGCCAGCGGAAATTGATCTGCGCGGCCGTCGACGAAATGCAGACGATCGCGCCGCCGCCGCTGTCGGCGAGCCGCGGGGCGGCATGACGGATCGCGGCGAACGCGCTGTGCAGGTTCAGGTCGATTTCGGCGCGGAAGGTGTCGGCGTCGTGCAGCAGCAGCGGCCGGAAGCCCGCACCGCCGACCGTCGGCACGACGATGTCGAGGCGCTTGTCGAGTGCCCATGCGCAGTCGAGCGCGGCTTGCAGGTCGGCCTCGTCGCACGCGTCGCCCGCATGGATCGCGACGCGGCTGCCGGGTACCGCGTCGGTCAATTGCCGCTGCGTGCGTTCGAGCGCATCGCGGCGGCGGCCCATCAGCACGACGGCCGCGCCGTCGGCGACGAGCGCGTGCGCGCAGGCCGCGCCGATGCCGCCGGCGCCGCCCGTCACGAGTGCGGTGCGGCCGTCGAGGGGAGCAGGGGTGCGCATCGTTCAGCCCTCCAGCGGCAGGTCTTGGGCCCAGTCGACGTGCAGCGTGCGCGCGGCGAAGCGCCACGTGTCGCCGTCGAACACGCAGCGGTCGCGATAGCGCAGCCCCCAGTCGAGCTTGCGCTTCACGCCGTCGCGCACGTAGACGTGGCAGGCGACGCCGTAGGTTTCGACATCGGCCTCGCCGCCGTCGAGCGTGACGAGCTGGTTGTGAACGTGATGCTGGGTCGCTTCGTAGCGCTCGATCACGCGCATGCCCGCGACGATCGCGTCGCGGTCGTCGAAGCGGAAGCCGGGGCCGGCCAGGGTGGCATCGGGGGTGAAGAGTGCGGTGAGGCGTGGCCAGTCGCGCCGGTCGACGGCTTGCGCGTAGCGGCACGCCAGTTCGTACAGCGCGTGGCGGGGATTGGAATCGGTCATGCGTGGGCTCCCGTGGAAGAACGGAACGCGTCGGCTGCGCGAAGCGGGCCGACGCGGCGGCATTGCGACGTCGACGCGCAGGTTCGCACCGGGCAGGCCGGGATTCATCATCCATACGGAGCAGGGCGAGGGTCGGGGAAAACACCGGGGCAGGCCGTGACGCGTCACATGAGGACGCATGGATGGTGCGGCGCAGCGACCGGTGCGCGACATGCGTCTGACGATTCGTGTGGCCGGCTGCGACAGGCGCGCGACGTGCCGCGTTTCATCGACGTGGGCGAAGCCGTGGCGCGCGATGTTGCGATGCGGCAGGTCGCGCATCGTCCGCTCAGCGTTTGCCCCTAGTCGAAACGGACGATGGCCGGCGGCCGGGCGCTGGCTACCGTGCAGTCATCCGGTGCCGCATGCGATGCACGCCGGACACGAACCGCACCAGCGGACAACCGGAGGGGACGACGATCATGAGACTGACGACTCGCAAGCTGTGCGTATTGGCGATAGGCACGTTCGCTGCCATGGCGATGGCGCGATACGGCGCCGATCAGATTCCGTCGCCGCCGTATGCAGCCGGCATCCTGCAATGCCGCTCGGTCGACGCGAACGGTTTGCCGATCGGATGCGTGCCGATCGATCCGTCGCACTTCGGTTTCGCCGCGATGCGCGGCATGTGACGCCAGCGCCGGCGCCGACGCGGCCGCACGTCGCGCAGCGCGGAAGCCGTGGCGGCGCGATGGCGTACGGATGTCTTTCGCTACGCCCACGGTTGAATCACCCTGCGGCGATCCGGTTTCACGCGGCTCGACTTCATCCGGACATGAGGCGGCGAGCGTCTGGCACACGCGCCGTCTCGCAACCGTCGCGGCAACAGGGCATTGCGGCGACGTCCACGCCGCACCGTCTGTCAGGCCCTCGCCACATCCGCCGCTTTCCGCAGATTTCCCCAACGCTGACCCATTCCTCATGTCATCCGACTATTCCCTGACTCACCCCCTGAATACCTGCGACGTGCATCACTGGGACGCCGAACACGATGTCGTGATCGTCGGCTTCGGCGCGGCCGGCGCCTGCGCGGCGATCGAGGCCGCGAGCGCCGGCGCCGACACGCTGATCGTCGAGCGCGCATCGAGCTACGGCGGCACGAGCGCGCTGTCGGGCGGCGAGATCTACCTCGGCGGCAGCGGCGGCACGCCTGCCCAGCGGCAGGCCGGCTTTACCGACGACACCGAGGATCTGTACCGCTACCTGATGCTGGCCGGCGGCCGCGACGCCGATGACGCGAAGGTGCGCCTCTACGCGAACGAAAGCCTGGCGCACCACGACTGGCTCGTTGCGCAGGGCCTCACGTACAAGAACACGTTCATCGCCGAGCGGATCGTCGAACCGGAAACCGACGACTGCCTGATCTGGTCGGGCAGCGAGGAAGCCTGGCCGTTCAGCGAGGCCGCGAAGCCGTGCCCGCGCGGGCACACGCCGCAATGGCCGGGCTGGGGCGGCGGGCAGATGCTGATGCGCGTGCTGGCCGAACGCGTGGCGGCGCTCGGCGTCGCGACGCGCTACGACACGCGTGCGCTCGCATTGATCGTCGATGACGGCGGCGCGGTGCGCGGCGTCGTGCTGCGCGCCTATGGCGAGACGGCGTTCGTGCGGGCCCGTCGCGCGGTGATCCTGTGCGCAGGGGGCTTCGCGATGAACCGCGAGATGGTGCGCCGACACGCGCCGCAGTTCCTGCGCTCGGACGAACCGATCGGCAGCCCCGGCGACGACGGCTCGGGCATCCTGCTCGGCCAGAGCGCGGGCGGCGCGGCGATCCACATGGATCAAGGCTTCGTCAGCCTGCCGTTCTACGCGCCCGAAGCGCTGATCAAGGGCATCTTCGTGAACGCGCGCGGCCAGCGCTTCATCAACGAGGACGGCTATCACGGCCGCACGGGCCATCACGCATTTCACCAGGCCGACGACCGGATCTACCTGCTCGTCGATCAGGCGACGTATCAGGAGCCGCCTGCGATCGCGCGGATCGGCATCGCGGCGGCCGGCGAAACGTGGGAGGAAGTCGAACGCGACCTGCAGATGCCGGCCGGCACGCTGACGGCGACCGTCGACGTGTACAACCGCCATGCGGCCGAAGGTGCCGATCCGCTGTTCCACAAGGCGAAGAAGTGGCTGCAGCCGCTGATCGAGCCGCCGTTCGTCGCGCTCGATTGCCGGATCGACTATGCGTTCTATCCGCACTTCACGCTCGGCGGGCTCGACACGCTGCCGACCGGGCAGGTGGTCGATGCGGCGCGCGCGCCGGTGCCGGGGCTCTATGCTGCGGGCCGCACGACCTGCGGGCTGCCGCGCTGGGGCGCCGGGTACAGCTCGGGGCTGTCGCTGGCCGATGCGACGTTCTTCGGCCGGCAGGCCGGGCGTCACGCCGCGCAAGCGGCGTGCGACGCAGTGCGCCGCGCCGCGTAGCGTTGTCAGGCCGGAAATGAACGACGCCCCGGGCAATCGCATTGCCCGGGGCGTCGTCGTATCAAGCAGTCAAGCGGTCAAGCCGCCAATCAGTCAGGCCAGTCGGCCCTCAGCCGAGATCGAGCGCATTCGTCAGATCACCCGGCGGCGTCGCGCCGCGCGCGGCGAACGCCTTGTTGCGCGCGACCACGCCGTCGAGCGGCGCGAGCCCGTGCACGCGGCTGATGAAGCGCAGGATCGAGTTCGTGTCGTACAGCGTGTGATCGACGAAACCCTTCTTCGCGAACGGCGAGATCACGAGCGCCGGAATCCGCGAGCCCGGCCCCCAGCGATCGCCTTCCGGCGGCGCGACGTGATCCCACCAGCCGCCGTTCTCGTCGTGCGTCATCACGATCACGGTGTTGTCCCATTGCGGACCGCGCCGGATATGGTCGATCACGGTTGCGATGTGACGGTCGCCCGATTCGATGTCCGCGTAGCCGGCATGCATGTTCAGGTTGCCCTGCGGCTTGTAGAACGTGACGGCCGGCAGGCGGCCGGCATCGATGTCGGCGATGAAGTGGTTGGTCGACGGCGCGTCGCCGAGCCCGGCGTCGCGCAGGTGCTTGCTGCGTGCGTCGGTGCCGGGCGCGTAGTTTGCGAAATAGTTGAACGGCTGGTGGTGGTACTGGAAATCGGGCACGTTGCCCGTATCGCGATGTTCGAGCGCGTACTGCCACGCGCCGCTGTACCACGCCCAGTCGACGTTCTTTTCCGACAGGCGGTCGCCGATCGTCGCATAGCCCTGCGGCGGCATCACGCGATGGTCGGCCGGATCCGCATACGCGGCGTTGCCCGGATCGGGCGGCGGTACGTAGCTCGGCTGGTATGGCGGCGCCATCGTGTTCACGCCGTAGCCGTCCGGCGTCAGCGCGCCGTCGGCGGCGAACTTCGGCGGGCCGTCGAGCGCGGACGCAGGCGAATTGTCGGCGAGTTTCAGGCGCGTCCCGGCGGGATCGTCGCCTTCGACCTTCGACAGCAGTTTCGCCGCATGCGGATGCTTGTGCGCGTCCGGATACAGCGGCGGCTGCGCGGAGATCAGGAACATGTGGTTCATCCACGAACCGCCGAAGGCCGCCATGAAGAAGTTGTCGCACAGCGTGTATTGCCGCGCGAGATTCCACAGCCGCAGCGTGTCGGCCGAGTTGCGATAGTGGCCCATCACGAGGCCGCCCGAATCGGCCCACGCGGCGAACTGGTTGTTGCGGCCGGCCGCGATCTGCATCTGGTTCTGGTAGAAGCGGTGCCACAGGTCGCGCGTGATCACGCCATTCGGCAGCGCCTTGCCCTGTGCGTCCGTAATCAGGAACGGCGCATTCGGCAGCTTGTCGATGTCGCGCTCGGCGATCGCGTAGCGCTTGCCGTCCACTTCCTGCGCCTGCGGCACGAGCCCGCCCCAGATCTTCGGCAGCACGGGCAGCGGCGTCTTGCCGTCGCGATCGAGCTGCTGCGCGTGTTCGGGCCGCACCTCGCTCAGCGGATGGCGCACGCCCGGGAAATCGCCGTACAGGTTCGCGAAGCTGCGGTTTTCCGCATAGATCACGACGATGTGGCGCACGCGCTGGCGCAACGCTTCGTCGATGCGCAGGTCGGCGGCGGAACGCGGCGCGCTGCCTGCCGTGGATTCACAGCCGCTGAGCGCGACACCCGCACCGAGCGCGGCGAGGCCGCCGAGCACTCGGCGGCGGTCGGGATCGGCGGGAAGGTCGTCGGGGCGATCGGGGGTGTCGTTCACGTCGTGGGTTCCTCGAATGGGCGGGTGGACGGGGGCGTGATGCGTGGCGGTGTCGCACAGGCTGCCGCGCCGCGGGATGGAAAGCAACGGCCCGTGTTGCATCCGGGCAGGTGCGATGCATCTGTCACAAAAATGTCACGAACGCGACTATAACGCGGCAACGGGGGCGGGTGAAAGGTGTTTGTCGGACGATTCGAGTCGCGCCTCGGGCGATGCGCGACGCTCGCGCGCGAGCTAGACTGGATTCAGGGGCGGCGCGTCGCAGCGTGCCGCCCGGGCGAGGATTGCCCGGCGGCGCCGGCCGATGGCGTCGTCGCGGTGCCGTTGATGCGACGAACGAGGCGATGAGGCGAGGCGACGATGGCGCGCATGAATGCCGCTTCCGCATGGCCGCCGATGGCGCGCGCCGGCTGCGCGCGCGCCCGCACACGTCCGCCGTGCCGCGCCACGTAGCGCGCACGTCCGGCCCGATGCCATGGACAGGAAATTCGACTACCCGGGATTGCTGATCGCGGCGGGCTTCTTCGTGCTGTTCGCCGCGCAGTTGCTGATGCTGCATCCGACGTCGGCGTCGATTGCGTACAGCGATTTCCACCGGCTCGTCACCGCACGGCTCGTCGACGATCTCGAAGTCGGCCCCGCAGCGATCTCGGGCACGCTGAAGATGCCGCAGGCCGGCACGATGCTGCCGGCGTCGGAAGCGGCGGCCGTGCAGCAGGCCGGCGCGCCGTGGCGCTTCACGACCAACCGCGTGACCGACGAGCACCTGACCGACACGCTGACCGCCGCCGGCATCCGCTATCACGGCGCGCCCGATACCAGCTGGATCGCATCGCTTGCCTCGTGGCTGCTGCCGCTCGTGCTGTTCGTGTTCATCTGGAACATGATGCTGCGCAAGCGCGGCGGGCTGCAGGATTTCACCGGGATGGGCAAGAGCCGCGCGCGCGTGTACGTGCAGCAGGAAACCGGCATCACGTTCGACGATATCGCGGGCATCGACGAGGCGAAGGCCGAACTGCAGCAGCTCGTCGCATTCCTGCGCAACCCCGACCGCTACCAGCGGCTCGGCGGCAAGATCCCGAAGGGCGTGCTCGTGGTCGGCGCACCGGGCACCGGCAAGACGCTGCTTGCGCGCGCGGTGGCCGGCGAGGCAGCCGTGCCGTTCTTCTCGATCAGCGGCTCGGCGTTCGTCGAGATGTTCGTCGGTGTCGGTGCGGCGCGCGTGCGCGACCTGTTCGAGCAGGCGCAGCAGAAGGCGCCGTGCATCGTGTTCGTCGACGAGCTCGATGCGCTCGGCAAGGTGCGCGGCGTCGGGCCGATGTCGGGCAACGACGAACGCGAGCAGACGCTCAATCAGTTGCTCGTCGAGATGGACGGCTTCCAGGCCGGCTCCGGCGTGATCATCATGGCTGCGACGAACCGCCCTGAGATCCTCGATCCCGCGCTGCTGCGGCCGGGCCGCTTCGATCGCCACATCGCGATCGACCGGCCCGACGTGAATGGCCGCAGACAGATCCTCGGCGTACACGTGAAACGCGTGAAGCTCGCCGCCGACGTCGATCTCGGCGAACTCGCGTCGCGCACGCCGGGCTTCGTCGGCGCCGATCTCGCGAACGTCGTCAACGAGGCGGCGCTGCATGCGGCCGAACTCGGCAAGCCGGCGATCGGCATGGCCGATTTCGACGAAGCGATCGACCGCGCGTTGACAGGCCTCGAGCGCAAGAGCCGCGTGATGAACGCGCAGGAGAAGCTGACCATCGCGTATCACGAGGCCGGCCACGCGCTCGTCGCGGAAAGCCGCGCGCATTGCGATCCGGTGAAGAAGGTGTCGATCATTCCACGCGGTGTCGCGGCGCTCGGTTATACGCAGCAGGTGCCGACCGAGGATCGCTACGTATTGCGCCGAAGCGAGCTGCTCGACCGGATCGATGCACTGCTCGGCGGCCGCGTGGCAGAGGAACTCGTGTTCGGCGACGTGTCGACGGGCGCGCAGAACGATCTTGAACGCGCGACCGCGATGGCGCGCCACATGGTCATGCAGTACGGGATGAGCGAGAAGATCGGGCTCGCGACGTTCGACGACGGCGATGCGCGCCAGGGCATGCCCGGCGCATGGCATGCGGGCGACGGACGCTGCAGCGAGCATACCGCGCGGATGATCGACGACGAGGTGCATACGTTGCTGACCGACGCACATGCACGGGTCGCGGCGACGCTCGCCGACCGCCGCGATGCGCTCGAACGCATCGCGCAACGGCTACTGCAATGCGAGGTGCTCGAACGCGATGCGCTGCAGGCGCTGATCGACGGGCGCGTCGAACCGTCGTCCGCAACGACGGCGGCGCCGGATGGCGAAGCCGGCTCACGCGGCGGCGCGGTCGAAACGGAGCAGGCGTCCGCGGTCGAGCGCGATTTCGTCGCGTATGGGCCGCCACGCGAACCCGATCGCTGAATACGCCGCGAACCTGCGAGCGGCGCGCGTCGAAGCGACTGCGTGCCGGCATTCCTTTCCCCGATGATCATCACGGAGTCGCCATGAGCGAGGCGCACGTATCGGTCGATGTCGCGCAGCAGGCGCGTTTCTGTTTCGAAGTTTCATTTGCCGGCACGACGCTGGCGCCGGTGCTGACCGACGAACCGCCGCCGCTCGGCGACGGGCGCGGGCCGAACCCGATCCGGTTGCTGGCCGCAGCCGTCGCGACCTGTCTCGCGGCGAGCCTGCTGTTCGCGCTGGAAAAGCAGCATGTCGATCCACAGCCGATTGCCGCGCATATCGACGTCGACATGGTGCAGAACGAAGCAGGCAGGGTGCGGGTGGGCGCGATGTCGGTACGGTTGTCGATCGGCAAGACGTGGGCCGATCTCGCGGCCGCGACGCGCGTGCTCGATCAGTTCGATGCGTATTGCGTGCTGACGGAGAGCCTGCGCGAAGGCATTCCGGTGTCGGTCGACCTGTGCGACGTGAACGGCGCGGCGCTCGAATACGCGGCGACGGACGCGTGAGCGCGCGTCAGGATTCGGTCGCGGCCGCGACTTCGGCGGCTTCCGCGAGCGCGTCGAGAAAGCGCGTGCGCCACCAGTGCACGTCGGTCTTGCGCACGATCGCCATCAACGCCGCGTGACGCTGGCGGCGTTCTTCGAGCGGCATCGCGAGCGCGCGCTGGATCGCCTGCGCGGTGCCTTGCGTGTCGTACGGATTGACGAGCAGCGCCGACTTCAACTGTTCGGCCGCGCCGGCGAAGCGCGACAGCACGAGCACGCCCGGGTCGGCGGCGTCCTGCGCGGCGAGGAATTCCTTCGCGACGAGGTTCATCCCGTCGCGCAGCGGCGTGACGAGCGCGACGCGGCTCGCGCGATAAAGGCCCGGCAAGCGCTTGCGCGCGACGGTGCGGTGAATGTAGCGCATCGGCATCCACTCGAGCTCACCGTAGTCGCCGTTGATCGCGCCGCACAGGCTGTCCATCTCGCGCCGCAGGTCGTCGTACGCGCCGAGATCCTCGCGACTCGGCGCGGCGATCTGGATCAGCGTTGCGCGGTTGCGGTTCTCCGGATACTGCTCGAGCAACTGGCGGAACGCATGCACGCGCTGCGGCAATCCCTTCGTGTAGTCGAGCCGGTCGACGCCGACCAGCAGCTGGCGGCGTGAGTATTCGTCGCGCATCCGCTCGAACATGTCGATGCCGTCGCGATCGCGCGCGAGCGATTCGAACTCGTCGACGTTGATGCCGATCGGGAATGCGCCGGCCGACAGCGTGCGGCCGAACGCGCGCAGGCGGCCGTCGGGTAGCCGTGCAGCGCCGGCTTCCGCTTCGACGTAATGCTCGAAGTGGAGCAGATCCGACTCGGTCTGGAAGCCGACGAGATCGTAGGCGAACAGCGAACGCATCAGCCATTCGTGTTCCGGGATCGCGGCCATGATCGGCGGCGGCGGCATCGGGATGTGCAGGAAGAAACCGATCGGATTCGTGCAGCCCATCGCGCGCAACTCGGCGGCGAGCGGAATCAACTGGTAGTCGTGGACCCAGATGGTGTCGTCGGGCCGCAGCAGCGTGCGCAGCTTGCGCGCGAACAGCTGGTTGACGCGCCGGTAGCCGTCGGCGAAGCGGCGGTCGAACTGCGCGAGATCGAGCCGGTAGTGAAACACCGGCCACAGCACGTTGTTCGAATAACCGAGGTAGTACGCGTCGTAATCCTGCGGGTCGAGATCGATCGTCGCGAGCTGGATGCCGCCGACGTTCTGGATCTGCACCTCGTCGCCATGCGTAGGCTGATCGTCGCCGCCGCGCAGCCTCCCGCTCCAGCCGAACCAGACACCGCCGGATTCCTGCAGGCTGTCTTTCACGGCGACGGCGAGCCCGCCGGCCGCGGCTTTACGAGGATCTGCAATGCGATTGGATACGACGACGAGTCGGCTCACCAGCTCTCCTGACGATTGTTGGGGGAAAGGTTCGTGCGGCCGTGGCGCGAGAAGCAGACGCCGCCATCGACACGCAGTGTGCGCAGCGATGGGGCCGCAATGCGATCGGACGGGAGTCAGGGCACGCGATTCGCCGTCCGAACGGGGAGTGCTTTTTTAAGCATACTCGTCATTCGTGCGTTTTAAAAGTCTGCATCGGCGAGCGGTGCGCGTGCGAATGCAGTGCGATCTCCATGTCGCCGGTGTGGCAACGCGCGATACACGGGCGGGATCGAAACTTGCGCGACGCTGCAGAAGCAGCGTGCGCCATGCGATGCGGAAGCGGGCGTATCACGCGCGATCGTGGGTGACGATATGCACATCGTCACGCGCGCAAGAAGCCGCGCCGGTCGGTAGAAACGACCGTCGATGCGGCGGCTGCACCGATGCGCGAGCTACACCGAGCTACACGTAAGCGTGCCGCGAGCGCACGACGCGAATCGGCGAGGCGCGACGTCGTGCATGCGAACCTGCCGCGCCGGACGGTGACGATGCACAGCCGCACCGCGTGCCGCGTGCGGCCGCGCTTCGCGCGCTGCGCGCACGCGTGACGCAGGCAGTACGGCGGAACAGCGTGCGCATCGTCGCCTCCTTGCGGTATCGGTTACGCAGCGGCCGGTTGCCAGTGATGCGCGACGGGCTCTTGCGCGTATGCGCCCGGCGATGCCACTTGCGTGCCGGACGGCATCCGGAATGCGGCAACCGTTTCGGACAGCTCGCGGCCCTGCGCCTCGAGCGACTTCGATGCGGCCGCGGCCTGCTCGACGAGCGCCGCGTTCTGCTGCGTCGTCTCGTCCATCTGCGTGATCGTCAGGTTCACTTGGTCGATGCCGCGGCTCTGCTCGGCTGATGCGGCCGCGATCTCGCCCATGATGTCCGTCACGCGCGCAACGGCCTGCGTGACGTCGGACATCGTCTTGCCGGCTTCGCCCGCGAGTTCGGACCCGTCGCGGATCGTCTGCACCGACGCGGAGATCAGTTCCTTGATTTCCTTCGCGGCCGTCGACGAACGTTGCGCGAGGCTGCGCACCTCGCTCGCGACCACCGCGAAGCCGCGGCCCTGTTCGCCGGCACGTGCCGCTTCGACGGCCGCGTTCAGCGCGAGGATGTTGGTCTGGAATGCGATGCCTTCGATGATGCCGGTGATGTCCGCGATCTTCGACGAGCTGTGGCCGATCTCCGTCATCGTGTCGACCACGCGGCCGACCACCGAGCTGCCGCGCTGTGCGACGTCCGATGCGTTTGCGGCGAGCGAGCTGGCCTGTTGCGCGTTCTCCGCGTTCAATCGCACCGTCGACGTGAATTCTTCCATCGTCGCGGCGGTTTCCTGCAGCGACGCGGCCTGTTCTTCGGTGCGCTGGCTCAGGTCGAGGTTGCCCGACGCGATCTCGCCGACCGCGTGCGCGATGCTGTTCGACGAGTCGCGCACGCGGCCGACGATGCCGATCAGCCGCTCGTTCATCGTTCGCAATGCGTCGAGCAGATCGCGTGTCTCGTCGTTGCCGCTCACGTCGATGCGGCTGCCGAGATCGCCGTTCGCGACCGTGCGCGCGACGTCCACGGCCGAGCCGATCGGCACCGTGATCTTGCGCGTCAGCCACAGGCCGCCGCATACCGCGACCGCGACCGCGATCAGGCAGATGCCGGCCAGCAGGTTGCGCTCCATCGCATAGCGATCCGCGAATTGCTGCGCGATCGCGAGTTCGCGCTCATGCGTATAGGTCGCATATGCGTCGGTGGCGCGCACCAGTTGCGCGAGCAGTGGCCGGCAGTTGTCGTCGATGTCGGCGGTCGCCTCGTCTTTCTTGCCGGCCTGCGCGAGGCCGACGATGCGCAGCGCGACGGGCCCGTAGCTGCCTTCGATGCGCACGATGTCGCCCACCAGTTCGCGCGCGCGATCGGAGGTGTCGGTCGCGTTGGCCATCATGTCCTTGAGCTTCGCGAGATGGTCCTGTACGTCCTTGTGCGCCTGGTTCACCTCGGCCAGTTCGAGCTCGAGGTCGGACGGTTTGGTCACGAGTACGAGGTTGCGCGCGGCGATCGCGCGCCGGTCGACCGCGGTGCGGATTTGCGCGGAAAGGGTCGCCCGCGCATTGATGCCGTTCATGTAGCGGGAAAACTCGGCGTTCGTATCGGATAGCGCCTTGAGTGCCATGCCCGACACGATCACGACGACCGCGGCGAGCAGGCCGAAGCCGCCAAGGAGTTTTGTTTTGATGCTCATTCTGGCGATTTTCACAGTGTGCCTCTGTGCGTGTGGTTAGCGAATTGAAATTATTGTTCGACCAGATACGGGCTCGTGCCGGCATTAACGGGTATACGGGATGATTCTTTACCCTTCGAAAACCCTGATATTAGTTTTTTTAGCGCTGAAATCGTTGTCAGGCGGGCGCTCGTGATTTTGATCAAGAATCGGCGGCGTGCCCGTGATTAAAAGGTTTATCCGTGGAATTTGAAACCGGTTTTCCTGGGTGAAACAAAAACTGTCGTTTTGCTAATAATCGTCTGATGAATTTGATTCGATTTATGGATGAATAAAAGGATTTTTGTGGGGCGTTAATTGGGGAGGGAACCGATCGATGGCGTCGGCATGTGCCGCGCGATTGGCGGTAATGGCCGATAAACGGAGATTCGCGGCGGAGTGGGGGCGCCGGAACGAGGCCCGCGGCGGGTGCCGCGGGCCATGAGAGGGTCAGAACGTGGTGCGCAACCCGGCCATCACGCTGCGGCCGCCTTCCGGTGCGAAGCCGCGCACAACCGAGGTCGAATAGCGGATCTCCTGGTTCGTCAGGTTGTCGCCGCGCAGGTACGCGAGCCAGTGCGTCGGGCCGACGCGGAACTTGTAGGTGAGCATCACGCCGAGCGAAGTGTAGCCATCCGTCGAGAAGTCGTTGTCGGGCACGCGATGCTGCGACCACGCATGCGTGACTTGCGCGCGCGCGCCGAACGGGCCGTAGCCGTAGTCGGCTGCGAGCGTCGCGCGCAGCGGCGCGATGCGCGGCAGCGGCTGGCCCGTGTCGACGTTGCGCGCATGCGTGTAGTCGGCCGTCAGTTCGAGGTCGACGGTATGGCCGCGCCGCGCGAACGCGCGCCACTTGCCGTCCAGCTCGATGCCGTAGAACTCGGCGCGCACGCCACGGTAGATCGCCTCGTTGAGCGAGCCGTCGGTACCGGGCGCGACCGGTTCGCCGTCGTCGTCAACGACGCGGCCCGTGTTGTACTCGGTCAGGTAGTTCGAGAAGCGGTTGTAGAACACGCCGACGCTGCCGCGATTCGGGCCGCTCGCGTAGCGCAGCGACAGGTCGGTCGACACGGCCTTTTCCTTCGACGCGTTCGGGTTGCCGATCAGGAACTGGCCGGTCGCATCGTGCGGGCCGTTCGAATACAGCTCGTAGAAGGTCGGCGCGCGTTCGGTGTACGCGACGTTGGCCGCCACCGACCACACGGGCGTCAGCGAGAACAGCGCGCCGGCCGACAGGCTGCCCGCGTTGAATTCGCGCGGCTGCGCCCCCGCGAATTTCTCGACGCCGGCGGGATCGGGATCGACCTTCACGTGCTCGAAGCGGCCGCCGAGACTCAGCTTGAGCGCCGGGACCACCTGCCATTCCTCGAGGCCGAACAGCGCGACGCTGTTCGTGCGCGTGGACGGCACGAGCATCTCGTCGCCCAGCGCGGAGAACGTGTTCTGGCCGAACTGCACGCCGATCGCGCCTTCGAACGGGCCGATCTTGCGATGCGTTGCCTCGATGCGCGCCTCGTAGCCGCGATTGCGGAAGGTGGTCGCGGTCTCGCCGTTGTCGACTTCCTTGTGGCGGTAGTCGGTGTACGCGAAGTCGAATTTCAGCTTCGTGAACGGGCCGCTGAGGTTGCGCACCTCGGACGCGAGTGCAAGGCGTTCCTGGCGCATCCGCAGCCGCACGTCGCTTTCCGCGACGGAGCCGTAGTTCGATTCGTAGCCGCTGTAGGACAGGCCCGCGAAGCCGTCCGCCCACGTGTACGACGCGCCGACCGCGCCGCCGTGCACGCGGCCGTCGCTGTTCGGTACATTGCCGTACGGCTGCGGCGTGTCGGGGCCGTCGATCGCGCGTTGTGCGCTGCTGCGCGCGTAGCCGGGAATCCGCAGCTTGCTCGTTTCGCGGTCGAACGCGTCGACGTGGAACGCGAAGCGGCCGTTGCCGCCTTCGACCTGCGCTGCGCCCGCGCGCACCGAGTTCGCGCCGCCGTAGCGCGCGTCGAGCGCACCCGTCACGCCCTGGATCGCTTCGCGCGGGATCCGGTTGTCGATCGTGTTGACGACGCCACCCACCGCATTGCCGCCGTACAGCAGCGCAGCCGGGCCGCGCACGATCTCGACGCGTTCGATCGACAGCGGGTCCTGCGGCACCGCGTGGTCGTACGACAGCGACGACGCATCGTAGGCCGCGACGCCGTTCTGCAGCAGCCGGATCCGGTCGCCATCCATCCCGCGGATGATCGGGCGGCCGACCATCGGCCCGTAGGTGGTGGTCGACACGCCGGGCAGCCCGTTCAGCGTTTCGCCGAGCGAATCGGCCTGGCGGCGCGTCAGCGCATCGCCGGAAAGCTGGACGGTCGGCGCGATCAGTTCGCTGTCGCCGAGCGGGTTCGCGGTCACGAAGATCGGGGCGAGCGCAGTGGTCGGCGGCGTGCCGGACACGGCGGGTGGTTCGGTCTGTGCGTGCGCGACGGCGGCGAACAGGATCAGCGAAAGGGACGAGAGCGGGCGAAGCGGTAGACGAGGGAGGTCGCGCATGGTCGGTGAATCGGTTGGAATCGGATCGGATAACGAGCGATGCGAGTCACGGCTGGATACGATATATTGTTGCGTCAGCGACGCGCAGTGACCCGTTGGAACATGGCTCGGCGAGGCTCGGCCACCCACAGTGGAACGGCGTCAGGCGGACGAGCACGCGAAATGATATGTTATATCATTTCAAATTCCAAGCCGGATGGCAGGTCGTCGCAAGGTTTCCGTCGGATTGGCGAAAAGGCGACCGGAGCGGCGAGCCGGTCGCGGGAAAGGCGGGCCGTGGGTTCGTCCGGTGCACGGAACGAGTGGTGACGTCGAAGCACCCGTGCGACGGGAGTGTGATAGATTTCCGGCGCGGCCAATGTGCCGCGAACGTTCTCAGGGCGGGGTGAAATTCCCCACCGGCGGTAATCGCGCGATTGCGCGTAGCCCGCGAGCGCTTGCCGGCACGCATGTGCCCGGCAAGGTCAGCAGACCCGGTTGGATTCCGGGGCCGACGGTCACAGTCCGGATGAGAGAGAGCGGGGTTCGTTGCGTACGCAAGGTACGCGGCTTGTCCCTGTGCGCCCATTCAACTCACACAGGACCTATCGATGACCCAACTTGCTTCCCCCTCCCGCACTGCCGCTCCGCGTATCGCCTTTGTCCAGTCGTGCTGGCACAAGGAGATCGTCGACCAGTGCCGAAACGCGTTCGTCGACGGACTCGTCAATGCGAACCTGAGCCAGGCGGATTGCGATTTCTTCGAAGTGGCAGGCGCTTTTGAAATTCCGCTGCATGCCAAGCTGCTCGCGAAAACCGGCAAATATGCGGCCATCGCGTGCGCCGGCCTGGTCGTCGATGGCGGTATCTATCGCCACGACTTCGTCGCGCAAGCGGTGATTTCCGGTCTCATGCAGGTGCAGCTCGAAACCGATGTGGTGGTGCTGTCGGCGGTGCTGACGCCGCATCATTTCCACGGGTCGGCCGAGCATGTCGGATTTTTCCACGAGCACTTCCTCGTGAAGGGCGCGGAACTCGCGCACGCGTGCGTCGATACGATCGGCAAGGTCGCGGCGCTGAAGGCGGGATCCGTGGCCGCTGCGCTGCCGCAGGCTGCCTGAGCCTGACCGGGTACGTGCCGCTGCGTCGTTTGCGCCGCGGAACGTGAGATCACGCGTACGGCGTGACTCGGAAGGCGGTGACGACACGGCGTCTTCGCCGCCGCTCAGCGTTCCACCGGAAACCGCTCCTGCAGCGCATGCAGCCAGCGCGCGACGACATCGAGTTCGTCGTCGGAAAACCCGTCGCACAGCTTGCCGTTGAGTTCGCGCAACAGCACGCGCGCACGCTTGAGTGCCGCGTGGCCTTCGTCGGTCAGGTATAACCGCGTCGCGCGGCCGTCGTCCGAATCGGCATGACGCGTGATCAGGCCTGCTTTCGCCATCCGGTCGGCGAGCCCCGTCATCGCGGACGGTGCAAGCTGCAGCGCGGCGCCGACTTCGCCGATCAGTGCGCCATCCTGTTTCGCGAGGCAGAACAAGGCGCCTGCCTGCGCGGCGCTCGCACGCGTCTCGGTTTCCGCCTTGCGGTCGATCCAGCGCTGCACGCGCCGCTGGCCGATGTTCAACATGAAAAACAGTCGTCGGTCTTCGCTCAAGCTGGGTTCCCGGCTGCAATGGAAAGGGAAGGACGGCCCGCGGCTCGCGGCGTGTCGAGTGCCTGCGCGAGCCAGTCGGCCACGTCGGGCCACAGCACGGTGCCGGGGCGGCTGCGGAAGAAGCCCATGTGCCCGACCGGGCCGCTGCCCGCCGTGTGCGGATCGATCTGGCGGCGTTCGACCGCCGCGCGGGTCAGATAGCTTACCAGCAGCCCGATCGCAGTCGGGTTCGCCCACGGGTCGTCGTCAAAGCCGAGCGCGAGGATCGGCAACTGCTGTTTCGCGTAACGCTCGGCCGCGCCGAGTGTCGGATCGTCGAAGAAATAGTGCGGCAGCGTCGTCCAGCGGCTCCATTCGCGGAACACGCCGGCCGGCATGTCCTCGCCGAGCCCGAGCCGCTTGCCGGGCACGTAGCCGAGCAGCGCCGACATCAGCGGGCCGAGCACGCGCAGGATCAGCCGCACCTTCAGGCGTTCGGCCGCCTGCGTGATCAGCCGCGTGCTGCCCGCATGCGCGGCGATGAGCACCGCCGCGCGCAGGTGCGGCGTCGCGGCCGACAGCCCGATCGCATGCCCGCCGACGCTATGCCCGACCGCCAGCAGCGGCAATCCTTCGTACGCCTGCCGCGCCCACGCGGTTGCGCCGCCCACGTCGAGTTCCATCCAGTCGCGCATGCGGGCCTTCAGTGCGCCCAGGCGCGCGGGGCGAGATGCACCGATCCCGCGATAGTTGTAGGTAAGCGCTACGAAGCCGCGTTCGGTCAGGAAGCGCGCGAAGCCCGCATACAACCGCTCCGGCACGGCCGTTGCCGGATGGATCAGCACCAGCGCGCGCGGCTCGGCGTCCGGCGACCACAGTGTGCCGCGCAGCGCGTAGCCGTCTGCGGCGGAAAACTCGATGGGTTGGGAGGTCATGGCCATCCTCGTCCGGGTAGTTATTTCGTATGCGAAATATATTCCGTGATTTATTTCGTGCACGAAATATCTGTCGAGGATTCATTCGAACCGGGTTTCCATGAGCGCGACGGGCGGCATCCGGCGCCGCCGGTCAATTCATAAAACATTTGCATCTTTGCATAGAAGAATATTGCGTTTGTTTCATGATGCAGATCGACGTATCGTCACCGGTTCCATCCGTTCCGCCGGCCGCCGTGCACGGCGGACCACGGGGCGCCGCCGTCGTGCGGCCGCCCGCCAACCCTCCGGGAGATCACGTTGCTGAGCCGAATCGTCACGGCACTCTTGCTGGCGCTTGCCGCGCAGCCGGGCATTGCCAAGGACACCGTCACGCTGCGCGTCGGTGAACAGAATTACTTCAACATCCAGGCGTCGATGGAGGCGTCCGGCGTGCTGAAGGACCTGCCTTACACGATCGAGTGGAAGCATTTCCAGGCCGCTGCGCCCGTTGCCGAATCGCTGAACGGCAATGCGATCGACGTCGGCTTTCTCGGCGATTCCGCGCTGCTCACGCTGGCCGCGCGCGGCGCGCCGGTGAAGGTGGTTGCCGTGTCGCGGCAGAGCCTCGACGGCGTCGCGATTCTCGTACCGAAGGATTCGCCGGTGCGCACCGTGGCCGACCTGCAGGGCAAGACCATCGCGGTATGGCGCGGCGCGTGGAGCCAGCAGCTCGTGCTGCGCGCGCTTGAACACGCAGGCTTGCGCGCGGACTCGGTCAAGTACGCGTACCTGATGCCGATCGATGCGACCAACGCGTTCGCGAACGGCTCGGTCGACGCGGTGTCGCTGTGGGAGCCGTTCGTCAGCACGCTCGCGTTGCGGCAGGGTGCGCGGCCCGTGACGACCGCGCAGGGGCTGATGCCGGCGCTGAGCTTCGTTGCCGCGAACGAGCAGGCCGCCGCCGGCAAGCGCGCCGAGATCACCGATTTCCTGCGGCGCGTGGTGGCCGCGCGCCAGTGGGTCGACAGCCATCCGCGCGAGTACGCGGACCTGTGGGCGAAGCGCGCGAAGCTCGAACCCGACGTCGCGTATCGCTGGCTCAACAACGCGAAGCAGCGCGTCGGCCCGGTCGACGACACGGCCGCGAAGGATGCGCAGAACACGGCCGACTTCCTGCACAAGGCCGGCGTGATTCCGGTGGCGTACGACACGTCGAAGCTGCTCGACCGCTCGTATGCGGGCGCATTCACGGCGTCTGCGCAGAAGACGGCCGCCGCGCAGTAAGCGGGCCGTCCCCGACACGATTTCCGATCGAGAACCACAAGGACACCCCGACATGCCAGTCGACATCATCGGCATGATCACCGCGACACCCGGCGCGGAGGTCGACGTACCGGGCGGCGCGGCCGTCCAGCCCGACTATGTGCGCCGCTTCGCGCAGGCGCACGAGGCCGCCGGCTTCGACCAGATCCTGGTCGGCCATTTCAGCAACGCGGCGGACGGCTTCATCGTCGCGTCGTTCGCGGCCGCCGCGACCGAACGCATCCGCATCCTGCTCGCGCACCGGCCGGGCGTGATCGTGCCGTCGGCCGCCGCGCGGCAGATCGCGACGCTCGACGTTTTCAGCGGCGGCCGGCTCGCGCTGAACGTCGTGTCGGGCGGCGACGATGCGGACCTGCAGCGCGACGGCGATTTTGTGCCGCACGATGCGCGCTACCGCCGCACCGGCGAATATCTCGACGTGTTGAAGCGGATCTGGCAGGCCGACGCGCCGGTCGATCATGATGGCGCGTTCTACCGGTTGCGCGGCGCGTCGCCGCTCGTGAAGGGCGCGCAGCGGCCGCATGTGCCGATCTATTTCGGCGGCTCGTCACCGGCCGCACTGGCGGTAGCGGGCGAGCATGCGGACGTCTACATGACGTGGGGCGAGCCGCTCGCGTCGGTGCGCGAGCAGGTCGCGCGGGTGCGGGCTGCCGCCGTGCCGTTCGGGCGGGCGCCGCGCATCAGCGTGTCGTTCCGGCCGATCGTGGCCGACACCGAGGCGGCTGCATGGGAGAAGGCCGAGGCGATTCGCGAACGCGTGCGCGCGGCGCGGCTCGCGAACGGCCAGCCGATCGCCGGCCATGCGCCGCAGAATGCGGGCTCGCAACGGTTGATGGCCGCCGCCGCGCAAGGCGACGTGCTCGACGAGCGGCTGTGGATGGGCGTCGCGAACCTGACCGGCGCGCGCTGGAATTCGACCGCGCTGGTCGGCACGCCGGAACAGGTCGCGCGGGCGCTCGGTGCGTACTACCGGCTCGGCGTGTCGACGTTCCTGATTCGCGGGTTCGATCCGCTCGACGATGCGCTCGATTACGGGCGGGACCTGATTCCGGCGATTCATGCGCAGGTCGCGAATCTCGACAGGTATGGGGCTGCACTGCCGGCATAGGCGCGACGCCGACTGTCGACCGACGGGGCATGGCGCCTCCCCGAGTCGGGGCCGAACCGCCACCGGTTACAATCCGCGCATCGGACCATGGGCCATGGCCGACGAGAGCGGGATCGTGAGGCGCCGCACGAGTAGCGCCGTCATCCGATTCGAAATCAGAAATCGAATAACGAAGCGAAGCAAGTCATGCGAAAGATGGCAGGGGTTTTACTGGCGTGCGGGGTGCTGGCCGGTTGTGCGAGTACCGGAGCGAATCGGGGTGGCGCGTACGATCCGGCAACGGAAGCGCGGATTCGGGTGTATCTGGGCGCCTCTTCCCATTTCTATTTCAACACCACGTGCGAGCCGAACGACTACTGGTTTCTCAAGGGGCCGCCCGGCATGGATGTAGCCGTGCCGGGTTTTACGCGTGCACTTGCGGGCAACACGACGATCGGCATGCCGCTGCCGGATGACGCATACAAGTACTACGACGAGTACGTGATCAAGGCGAACCAGCCGCTCACGATGACGTTTCAGATCGGCGGACAGCGGATAATCGACATGGGTGCGGTGGGCACGACCACCATCAGCCAGCGCGTCGAGCATGCTGCGCGCTCGTTCGTGCCGCAACCGGGGCTCGACTATGAAGTGTTTCCCTACGAAGCGAAATGGGGGCTCGAGACCAAGCTGCGGCAACTGCACGTGAACGGCAAGCAGGTGTCGACGACCGACGTGGAGCTGGCTCGCGCGCCGCGCTGCCCGTGACGGGCGTTGCCGAAGCGTGGCTGGAATGGCGCGTCGCGCTGCCGCGCTTCAGAACGACGGCAACCCCGGCGGATTGGTCTCCGCACGCGCGATCGCCTCGCTCTGCAAACCCCAGCGCGCGAGCGCCTGCCCATAGCGGCCGCTGCCGATCAGCGCGTTCGTCGCGAGCGTCAGCGCGGGCGCGAGCCCGCTGCCGCGCCGCGTCGCGATCGCCACGTCGGCATTGGCCGGCCAGCCCGCATTGACGACGCCGACGAGGCGAATCTTGCCCGTGCGCGCGGCCTCGTATGCGAGCGACGCGTTCGGGTTCAGCTCCGCATCGGCGCGGCCCGACAGCAGCGCGACGCGCGACGCCGCATCGTCGTCGAAGTAGAGCAGCTCGGCCGGCTTCAGCCCCTGCGCCACGTTGCGCTTGTTCCACTCGAGCAGGATGCGCTCCTGGCTCGTCCCCGCCCCCGTGATGATGCGCAGGCCGGCGATGTCCTTCGGCCCGGCGATCTTCGCGATCGGGCTGCCGGTGCGCACGTAGAAGCCGTGTAGCCCGAGCCGGTAGGTCGTGAAATCGTATTTTTCCTTGCGCTTCTCGGTCACGCCGACATTCGAGATCACCGCGTCGTACTTGCCGGATGTCAGCCCGAGCGGCCAGTCGGCCCACGCGATCGGCAGCAGCACGAGCGTGCGGCCGAGTGCGTCGGCGACGAGCTGCGCATAGTCGGGATCGGCGCCGACCACGGTGCGCGCGTCGGTCGCGTAGGTCGACACGGGCGGCGCGTGCGGTGAAATCGCGACCGTGAACGCGCCGTCGCGCACCCAGCGATAGCCCGCTGCCTCATGAACGGCTGCGTCATCGCGTGTGGCGCGAATGCGGCCAGCCTGGCGCGGATCGAGGTCCGCGGTCGCGGCGGCTGCATGTGCCGTGCGCCATGGAAGGGTGCCCGCTGCCGCGACCAGCGCGGCGGTCATGAACTGGCGTCGGTCGGTCATCGTGCGGCACCTCGCAGGTCGGGAACTGCGCGCATCACAGCACCCTCGACAGGAACGCGCGCGTACGCGGATGCGACGGCGCGTCGAGCACGACGGCCGGCGCCCCGGATTCGACGATGCGCCCGCGCTCCATGAACAGCACGTTGTCGGCGACTTCGCGCGCGAAGCCGATCTCGTGCGTGACGATCACGAGCGTCGTGCCCGAACGCGCGAGTTCCTTGATCACGTCGAGCACCTCGTTGACGAGCTCCGGATCGAGCGCCGACGTCGGCTCGTCGAACAGCAGCACCTTCGGGCGCAGCGCGAGCGCCCGCGCGATCGCGACGCGCTGCTGCTGGCCGCCGGACAACTGGCGCGGGTATGCATCGGCTTTATCCGCGAGACCGACACGCACGAGCAGCGTGCGGGCGATGCGCTCGGCGGCGTCGCGCGTGACGCCGCCCACGACGACCGGCGCCTCGACCAGGTTCTCGAGCACCGTCAGGTGCGGGAACAGGTTGAAGTTCTGGAACACCATCCCGACGGCCGTGCGCCGCGAGAGCACGTCGCGTTCCTTCAGCTCGTAGAGCACGTCGCCGTCGCGGCGATAGCCGATCAGTTCGCCGTCGATGTCGATGAAGCCGTCGTCGACGCGTTCGAGATGGTTGATCGTGCGCAGCAGCGTCGACTTGCCCGAGCCCGACGGCCCGATGATCGCGGTCACGCTGCCACGCGGCGCGACGAACGAGACGTTGTCGAGCACGCGCAGCATGCCGAACTGCTTCGATACGCCATGCACGGCCACTTCGCCACCGGCGCGCGGCGCGACGATGGTCGCAGTGTCGCTATCGCCGTGAGCCTGCGCGACCGATGCGGTGTGACGGGACGCGACACGCCGCCACAGCACGCCGAGGCGCGCCAGCGCGAACGTGATGACGGACGGCGGCGGGTTGCGCAGCGCCCCGCGCGCATAGTGCCGCTCGACCTGCACCTGGATGGCCGACAGCACGGTCAGGATGATCAGGTACCAGACGGTGGCGACCATCAGCAGCGGAATCACTTCGAGATTGCGGCGGTAGATCACCTGGACCGTATAGAACAGCTCCGGCATCGCGAGCACGTAGACCATCGACGTGCCTTTCGCGAGCATGATCAGGTCGTTGAACGCGGTCGGCAGGATCGCGCGCATCGCCTGCGGCAGCACGATCCGCGTGGTCTGGCGGCCGCGCGGCAGCCCGAGCGCGGCGGCCGCTTCGAGCTGGCCCTGGTCGACCGCGAGAATGCCGCCCCGGATCACCTCCGCGGAAAACGCCGCATGGTGCAGCGTGAGGCCGAGCACGGCCGCGAGGAACGGGCTGATCAGGTCGGTCGTCGGCGTGTCTAACCACACGATGTCGGTGAACGGCACGCCGAGCCGCACGTGCTCGTACAGGTAGCCGAGGTTGTTCAGGATCAGCAGCAGCACGATCAGCGGAATCGAGCGGAACAGCCACACGAACGTCCACGCGCTCGCCGACAGCAGCCGCGACCGCGACAGCCGGGCCAGCGCGACGAACGCGCCGAGCACGAGGCCGGACACCGCGCCGAGCAGCGTCAGCACCAGCGTGCGCGCGAGCCCCGACAGCACCGGCGGCGACAGGAACCATTCGGCGAACACCGGCCAGCCCCATTGCGGGTTGCCGAGAATCGAATGCAGAACGATCGCGATCAGCGCGACGGCGAGCACGGTGCCGGCCGTGCGCGACCGGTGGCGCGCGGGCACGATCCGGAAACGCGTGCCGGCGTCGCGCGCGCCGGGGGAAGA
>NZ_JAAGPE010000549.1:0-3103 GCF_017104605.1 Burkholderia sp. Ac-20384
AGGGGAGGTAGGTGTGTGGAGATGAGAGCTAGAGTGAGAGCGAGCGGTGGGGGATGGGAGATGTAGGAGATGAGCCACAGTGGTGGCCGCAGCGAGTAAGATGAGCGATATGGATAGGTGGTGTAGGGAGAGCAGAGAGGGTGTGTGGGGAGAGAGTATGTGGAAGGGGTAGTGGTGGGGGGGGGGGGGGGGGGAGGGGGGAGGGGGGGGGGGGGAGGGGGGGGGGGGGGGGGGGGGAAAGAAGAAGAAGGAAGAAGAGAGAAAAGGAAGGGAGGGGAGGGAAGAAGGGGGAGAGGAAGAGAGAGAAGAGGGAAAGAGAGAGGAGAGGAGCGGACGGAAGAAGGAGAGTAGGCCGCGAGCGCAACGGCGAAGGGAAAGAAGAGGCCGCCCAGCTCGGCTGCGAGCGCGGTGCCCGCCGCGTCGTTCAGGTCGGCGAGCACGACCGTGCCGCCTGCCTGCGCGAGCATCCGCGCCGTGCCGGCGCCGAGGCCCGATGCGCCGCCCGTGATCAGAAACACGTTGCCGCGAATTTCCATGACTGTCTCCTTTGTCGACCGCCCTTGGCGCTTCAGCGCTTAGGGAGGTCCCATGCCAAGGCGGTCGACCGCCCTTGGCGCTTCAGCGCTTGGGGCGGTCCCATGCAAGGCGGTTGAGCGCCATTGTCGCTTCGGCTCAAGTAGCGCTTCCACACCAACGCTTGCCCGATCCGACACTGCGCGATTGGTTGAAATGCCGGTCCGCCCGTAACGGTGGGCCCCGCACTCGACCGATTGTACGAGGCGCCTTCGCGCGACGGCGAGACCGGAACGGCCGTGCGCATTCCGCCCGGGCAAAAAAAAGCCGCCCGGAAAGGGCGGCTTGCGGGTGCGCGACGCGTTGCTTACTTCAGTGCGCCAAACGCGCGCTCGCGGATTTCCTCGACGCTGCCGAGGCCCGAGATCTTGCGATACTGCGGAGCCTTCAGGCCGTTTTCCTCGCCGCGCTGCGCCCAGTCGCCGTAGTACGTGATCAGCGGCTTGGTCTGCGCTTCGTACACTTCGAGGCGCTTCTTGACGGTTTCTTCCTTGTCGTCGTCGCGCTGGATCAGCGGCTCGCCCGTCACGTCGTCGTGGCCTTCGACCTTCGGCGGGTTGAACTTGACGTGGTACGTGCGGCCCGATGCCGGGTGCGTGCGGCGGCCGCTCATGCGCTCGATGATTTCCGAGAACGGCACGTCGATCTCGAGCACGTAGTCGATCGCGACGCCGGCTTCCTTCATGGCGTCAGCCTGCGCGATCGTGCGCGGGAAACCGTCGAACAGATAGCCGTTCGCGCAGTCGGATTCCTTCAGGCGCTCCTTGACCAGGCCGATGATCAGCGCGTCCGGCACCAGCTTGCCGGCGTCCATGTAGCCCTTCGCCTCGACGCCGAGCGGCGTGCCGGCCTTCACGGCCGCGCGCAGCATGTCGCCCGTCGAGATTTGCGGGATGCCGAATTTTTCCTTGATGAAGTTTGCCTGGGTGCCCTTTCCCGCGCCGGGCGCGCCCAACAGGATCAAACGCATGGTGATATCTCCAGTATGTAGATTCGTGTGGCGAGACGCAAAAAGCGCCGGCGACGGTGTGCGCGGGGCTTGCCTGGCACGTGGCGGACCGGTCTGATGCGGCGCGTCGGGTTGAGCGACGCGCGGCTGCCGGCAGGGCCGCGGGCGGGGTCAAGCGAGGACGCGCTGGTCGCGGACGGCTCGCACAATCGCCTGATTATGCCACGGGTTATTTTGATGACGGCTGAAAAAGGGCCTGCACGCGTGCGAGATCGGCCGGCGTGTCGATTCCGGCTTCGGGCGCGGACTCGGTGATCAGCACTGCGATGCGCTCGCCGTGCCACAGCGCGCGCAGCTGTTCGAGCTGCTCGGCCTGTTCGATCGGCGCCTGCGCGAGCGTCGGATACGTGCGCAGGAAACGCGCGCGATACGCATAGAGGCCGATGTGCCGGTAGACCGGGAAAGCGGGCGCAGGCATGGCCGCGACGTCGGGCCAGTGCGGCTGGTATGCGTCCCGGCTCCACGGAATCGGCGCACGCGAGAAGTACAGCGCGACGCTCTGCGCGTCGAGCGCGACCTTCACCACGTTCGGGTTGAACACGTCGGCGGCGTCGTGGATCGGGTGGGCGGCCGTCGCAATCGCGCAGGCCGGGTGGGCGGCGAGGTGCGACGCTACGTCGCGTACGAGCACGGGGTCGATCAGCGGCTCGTCGCCCTGCACGTTGACGACGACGGTGTCGTCGCTCCACCCGAGCGTCGCCGCGACTTCCGCGAGCCGGTCGGTGCCCGACGGATGGTCGGCGCGCGTCAGCACCGCTTCGAAGCCGTGATCGCGGGCCGCATCGAGCACGCTCTGCGCGTCGGACGCGACCAGCACCTGCTGCGCGCCCGCTTCGCGCGCGCGTTCGGCGACGCGCACGACCATCGGCTTGCCGCCGAGATCGGCGAGCGGCTTGTTCGGGAGTCGCGTCGACGCGAGCCGGGCGGGAATGACGGCGATGAAGGGTTGAGTCATCGGGGAGGGCGGTGAGAAGAGCGGAGCGGGCGGCGCGTCTGGTGCGGGCCGCCCGGCGGGGTTCGGCGCCCTCGCGGCGGACGGGCCGCGGCGAGGGCCGGGTCGGGCGGCTTAGCGGCCGGCCGGGTCGACCGGCGTGCCTTCGACGGTCTGGCGTGCCTCGTCGACCAGCATCACCGGGATGCCGTCGCGGATCGGGTAGGCGAGCTTGTCCGCGTTGCAGATCAGCTCCTGCGCGGCACGGTCATAGTGGAGCGGGCCTTTGCAGATAGGGCACACAAGGATTTCAAGCAGGCGAGCGTCCACGGAGTTTCTCCACAACGAGGGCAATGAGGCGAGGATCGAGCGCGGCTTCGACGGGGACAACCCACAGTCGGGCGTCGCGCCAGGAAGCGCCCAATTTTACTGCATCCTTCTCGGTGATCAGGATCGCATCGACGGCGTCGTCGACGAACGGATTGTCGGCGAACGCGTAGTGGTCGGGCAGCGCGCGCGTCGCGGGCGCGAGACCGGCCGAGCGCAGCGTCGCGAAAAAGCGTTCCGGCGCGCCGATGCCGGCCGCGGCC
>NZ_JAAGPE010000550.1:0-2830 GCF_017104605.1 Burkholderia sp. Ac-20384
TTAGCCGGCGGCGGCCCGGACGCGACGCCGCGGCGCGGTCACGGCAGGAAGCTGCGGCGCCGCGCGTCGATCAGCTCGACGAGCAAGCGGTCGCGTTCGGCCGCCAGTTCCTGCATCGAGCGCTCGCCCTGGATCGCGCGCAATTCGTCGTTCAGCTTGCGATCGACGTCCGGATCGAACGACGGCGTGCCGAGGTCGTCCCACCAGGTCGTGATCGGCCCCGACAGGTGTTCGAGAAAGTGCGCGATCCCGCCCGCGCCGCCGCCGAGGTGATAGGTCAGGCACTGCCCCATCAGCCCCCAGCGCAGGCCGGGCCCCCATGCGACGGCCTTGTCCGCATCGGCGACGCTCACGACACCTTCGCCGACGAGGTGATACACCTCGCGGAACAGCGCGGCCGCGAGCCGGTTCGCGACGTGGCCGGTCATCTCCTTGTTGAGGACGATCGTCTGCTTGCCGAGCCCATCGTAGAAATCCTTCACGCGCGCGATCACGTCCGGGCTGGTGGCATCGCCGCCGACCAGCTCGACGAGCGGAATCAGGTGCGGCGGATTGAACGGATGCGCGATCAGGCAGCGTTCCGGATGCTTGTCGCACGCGGTCTGGATGTCCGACATTTTCAGGCCCGACGAACTCGACGCGATCGGCACGTGCGCGGGCAGCACGTCGTCCATCTGCCGGTACAGCGCGCGCTTCAGGTCGAGCCGCTCCGGGCCGTTTTCCTGCACGAAGTCGACACCGTCGAGCGCACACACGAGATCGGCGTCGAACGACAGCCGCGCGGAAAGTTCGGCGGCCCGCTCGCCGAGAAACGCGGCCAGCGATTCGCGCAGCCGCGTGTCGGCTTGCGGCGCCGGATCGGTCGCGACGACGTCGAAGCCCTGCGTCAGATAGAAAGCGGCCCAGCTCGCGCCGATCACGCCGGCGCCGACGATCGCGATGCGTCGAATGTCCATGATTGTCCCGTGTCGTAGGTCTGCAGATAGATCGCGGCGATTGTCGCATCGAATCGCACGAGCATGCATTGACGCAGATTGCAGATGCCCTCTTGAAATGCGCTGGGGTGGCCACTAATTACACGTCGTCGGGCAGTACACCATCCAACGCACTGCCCCCGTTTCGACCCAGTGGAGCTTCTACGTCGCGCCCGCCGCAGGCGCCGCGCCGTCACGTCTCCCGTGTTCCCTGTTCTGGAGGACCAACATGAGCGGTATCCATTTCGGCAGCGACCTGTTCGACGAATTCGCCCGCGTGCAGCGGCAAGTGGCCAACCTGCTCGGCGATCGACCGACCGGCATTCGCGCGGTGCGGCCCGGCGCCTTTCCCGCGCTCAACGTCGGTGCCACCGACGGCGCCATCGAGATCGTCGCGTTTGCGCCCGGCATGGCCGCGGCCGACTTCGACGTATCGATCGACAAGGACTTGCTGACGATCAGCGGCGAGCGCAAGCCGGCGGCTCGCAGCGAAGGCGACGATCTGCGCACTTATGCGCAGGAGCGCTTTCACGGTGCATTCCGTCGCGTCGTCGAGCTGCCGCGGGATGCAGACCCCGATCAGGTCAGCGCCCGCTACGAAAACGGCTGCCTGCTGATTCGCGTCGGCCGGCGCGAGGCATCGAAGCCGCGTGCAATCACTGTTCAATAATATTCAGGATACCGACATGAATGCGAACCCGACCCTGGCCGAGCGTCAGACGAACACCGTTCACCCCGCTGCCGCCGAAGCGGCCCGCCGGCCCGCGATCACGCCGGCCGTCGACATCGTCGAGAACCATCTCGGCGTCACGCTGCGGGCCGACCTGCCCGGCGTGCCGCGCGAAAACCTCGACGTGAAGGTGCACGACAACACGCTGACGATCGAGGCCGACACGCAGATCGACACGCCTGCCGATCTCCGCGTGCGGCATGCCGAAATCCGCGCGACGCGCTATGCGCGCAGCTTCGTGCTGAGCCCCGATCTCGACACGTCGAGGATCGACGCGAACCTGCGCGACGGCGTGCTGACGCTGACGATTCCGCGCCGCGACGAAACGCGACCGCGCCGCATCGACGTGACGGCCGGCAACGCGTAAGCACCCACGCGGGCGACCATCCCGCACGCATGAAAAAGCCCCGCCGGGTACGTACGGCGGGGCTTTCTTTTATGACGTGCGGCGCAATCAGTCGAAGTCGAACAGGTCGAACACCGATTTCTTGCGACGCTGCCCGTCGTGCTTGTAGTGATCGTCGTGCGAGCGGCCATCGTGTCTGTCACGGCTGTCATGCGAGCGAGCGTCGCGCCCCCACCCGTCGTCGTGGCCGCGCGGCGCTTGCGCATCGTGCCGCACCGGCGTCTCGTCGCGGCGCGCTGGCGCATCGCCGGCCTCGCGTGCAATCAGCTTGTCGAGCTCGCCGCGATCGAGCCACACGCCGCGGCAGGTCGGACAGTAGTCGATCTCGATCGACTGGCGCTCGGCCATCAGCAGGTCGGGCGTCTTGCAGACTGGGCATTTCATCGCGCTTCTCCTTTCCGTGCAAATTTCGTCTGGATTCCGTATGAGGCGCGTGACGCCGGCCACCGCAGCAGCCGTGTCACGCGCGGGGGCTCAGTGGCCTTCCGTCGGTGCCGAGCGCTTCGACTTCGCGCGCCGCGCCAGCATGTTCATGCCTTCGACGAAAGCCGAGAACGCCATTGCCGCGTAGATATAGCCCTTCGGCACATGCGAGCCGAACCCTTCGGCGATCAGCGTCATGCCGATCACGACCAGGAACGACAGCGCGAGCATCACGATGGTCGGGTTGCGGTCGATGAAGCGTGCGAGCGGCTGTGCAGCGAACAGCATCACGGAGAC